>NZ_JBEYSJ010000048.1:0-66031 GCF_040704195.1 Amycolatopsis sp. NPDC047767 | reverse complement strand
ACGCCACAGCCCGTCATTTCGGCAGCGCCGTGGGCGATCGCGGTCATCCGCTTCGCGAGGTCGCGCAACGTCTCGGGGTCGGCCGAGCGGAGGTACCCGTCGGCCGAAGCCGGCGGGCGCCGCCTGCAAGCGCGGAACATCTCGGGCGACCAAGCGTGCAACTCTGGTCGTACCTTCATGGACTCGGCGTCCGGCGTCCCGGTACGCAGTCCCTAGACGACGAGCCTCCCGCGGCGCGCTGCGCGTGGGTACCCGGAGTCCGCGCACGGAGGTTGCCCGGGGTGACAGAGGCTTCTCTTCTACCTCTGCCCTGGCCGGCTCAACGTCCGCACCTACTTTCTACGCCGTGAGCCCGGTCACTTCAAGAGCGTGGACGGGTGCACCGGCAAAAGAGGCTCGATCTGGTGATGCACACACCATGAGCAACGGCCGATTCCGCTCTACGCTTGAGAAAACCGGTCGCGGTACCGCCGTGTGGGTGCCTAGCGCGGGGGCGTTCGGAACCGTCGGCGACGACTCAGGCTGTACCAGGTGGCGCCCGCCGCGAAGGCGCCCACGCCGAGCGCGACCATGCCCGCGGACCGGGCGGGGATCCGGCTGCGCAGCGACATGGGGCGTTCGAACGCGAGGATCGGCCAGTCGCGCTCGCCGGCCTCTCGGCGCAGGAGCTTGTCGGGGTTCACCGCGTGGGGGTGGCCGACAGTCTCCAGGAGCGGGATGTCCGTACTGGAATCGGTGTAGGCGAAGCACTCGGCGAGGTCGTACCCGTACGTCGCGGCGAGCTGTTTCGCGGCGATGGCCTTGTTGTCGCCGTAGCAGTAGAAGTCGATTTCGCCGTTGTAGCGGCCGTCGGTGACACCCATGCGCGTGGCGACGCAGCGCGTGGCGCCGAGCATCGCGGCGACGGGTGCGGCGACCTCTTCACCGGTGGCGGAGAGGACGACGACGTCGTGGCCGTCGGAGAGGTGGCGGTTGATGAGATCGGTGGCCTCGACGTACACGAGGGGGTCCACCACGTCGTGGAGCGTTTCTTGCACGATCGCGGACACCTGGGCGACATCCCAGCCGGCGCAGAGCTTCGAGACCTCGGCGCGCATGCGTTCGGTCTTGTCGGCGTCGGCGCCCGCGAGGGAGAAGACGAGTTGTGCGTACGCGCTACGCAAAGCGGCTCGGCGGTTGATCAGCCCTTCTCTGAGTAATGGTTTGCTGAACGCCAGCGCGCTGGAAGAAGCGATGATGGTCTTGTCGAGATCGAAGAACGCGGCGACGGTGCGCCGGGGTTCTTCGGGGTGGGATTCGCGCGGCGGCGCGGTGCTGGGTTCGGCCACGTGATCAGGATAGGAGAAGCGACGCCCTCGTTCTCGCGTTGATCGAACACCGGCGCGCCCGTCCGGCGGAAAATCCATGACAGGACAGTACATCCGGCTCTGGATGCCGTTATCGAATCGTAGGTGTCACTCGCGGCGCCAACCGGTGCCCTGCGGAGTTACAGTGGGGGAACCCGGTGTCCAACCGGGCCGGTTCAGTCCGACCCCCCGGGGCTGAACCCACGGCGGCCCTCGTCCCTCCCCCCTGGCGAGGGCCGCCCTCTTTTCTCGGGTAGTGCATTTTTTCCGCTGCGTTCGCGGATCGCCAGGATGTTTTTCGTGGCAATTACGAGACTGCCTGCAATTCCCCGGTTCAGGGGTGTGGGCGGGTCGCGCATTGTGCCTCAACGGCTCGACGGGTTCGCCTGTGCTGAGCGGTTTCGGCGGGAGTTGTCCACAAGCACCGGGTTATCCACAGGTTGCTCGGTTGGCCATTGCCGGCGGGCTCGGGCCGGGTGATCTTGGTGGGACCCGGTCCACATCGGCCGGGTCCGATCCGCCAGGGGGAGGCCTTCATGACAACCGCACGTCCACTCGTCGTCGCCGCCGACGGCGCGGTGCTCGACGAGATCCTGCGCGTCGCCGCGGTCGCCGGCTGCGAGCTCGACCGCGCACCGGACCTCGCGGCCGCACGCTCGCGCTGGACGCGGGCGCCGCTGGTCGTGATCGACGAGGACTCCGCCGACGACCGGGTGCTCCTGCCCCACCTACCCCACTTACCCCGCCGCGACGGCGTGGTGGTGGTGTCGAAAGGCGCGGCCGGCGTCGACTCCTGGCGCCGCGCGGCGCTGGTCGGCGCCCGGCGCGTGGTGTGCCTGCCCGACGATGAATCCGACCTGACCGTGGCGTTGGCCGACGTCGCCGACGCCCCCGCCGAACGCCCCGGCCCGATCCTCGCCTTCCTCGGCGGCCGCGGCGGCGCGGGTGCTTCCGTGCTGGCCGCCGCCACGGCCGTCGAAGCGGACCGCGCCGGCCCCGCCCTGCTCGTCGACTGCGACCCGTTGGGCGGCGGCCTGGATCTCCCGCTGGGCTTGGAAAACACCCCCGGCCACCGCTGGCCCGACGTCCGCCTGTCCGGCCGCGTCTCGCTGCCCGCTCTGGTCGACGCCCTCCCACGCCGCGGCACCCTGCCCGTGTTGGCCTGCGGCCGCACCGGCCCGGGCCCCACGCCGCGCGCACTGTCCGCCGTCGTCACCGCCGGCCGCCGCTCGGGCCGCACCGTCGTCTGCGACCTGCCCCGCCACCTCGACGAGGGCGCTTTGGCCGTTGCCTCTCTCGCGGACCTGGTGGTCCTGGTCGTCCCGGTCGAATTCCGCGCCTGCATGGCCGCGCGCCAGGTCCTCGAGCTGCTGACGCCCCACACCGACCGCCTCGCCATCGTCGCAAGTGGACACCCCCGCGCCGGCGCACCCCCTTCCCGCACCACGGCACTCCTCGGCCCACCCCTGCTCGCCACCCTGCCGCCCGAACGCCGCGTCGCCGCCACCCTCGAAACGGGCGAGTTCGACCTCCCACCCAAGGGCGCCCTGGCCACCACCGCCCGCACCGTCCTGGCCGAACTCCACCCCACCCCGACCTCACTTCCCGCGGCGGCTTGAGATGCGACCTTCCACGGGCTTCTTGGCCGCCTCGTCCTGGCCGCCCTCCACCGAGCCCCGTCCTCGCTTCCCGGGGCAGCTTGTGATGCCGCCGTGCATGGGCTTCTCGGCCGCCTCGTCGGGGTTGGGTTCCAGCGAGCCTCGGCCTCGCTTTCCTCGGCGGCTTGTGATGCCGCCGTGCATGGGCTTCTCGGCCGCCTCGTCGGGGTCGGGCTTCACCGAGCCCCGGCCTCGCTTTCCTCGGGGGCTTGTGATGCAGCCGTGTAAGGGCTTCCCAGCCCCCGCGTCGTGGCCGCCCTCCGCCCAGCCCCGTCCTCGATCTCCGCGGCGGCTTGCGATGCGAGCGTGCACGGGCCTCTTGGCCACCTCGTCAGGCGGCAGCGTGGCCGACCGACGCCACGACCGCACTCACCGAAATCCGACCTCCGCACGCGTCCGCCTTGGCGCTAGTGGCGCGGCCTTGCCGACCGAACTCCTCTTGCGGCACTCGTTGCGGTGTGGGCCGTAGGCCGCGCTGCCGGTAAGTCCTCCGTCGTTCCGGCCGCTCGATTGTGTTCCCGAGCCGAGTTCGCCCATCGCGCACCTGCGCTCAACAGTTCGAGTGGTCCCTCTTTCTTTTCCTTCACCACCAACCCATTCGCCCTGCGATGCCGGGAGCCCAGCCATGCCCACTCGTCCGAAGCCGCCGATATGACCACCGAATTCGTCGAGCGCGTCCGCAACCGCCTCGCCGGTGAGAGCCGTCTGGCGGACCCCGTCGCCGTCGCGGAGGCCGTGCGGGCGGAGGCCGGCGGCACGCTCAGCCACGATGCCGTCCTCGATGCCGTCCGCCAGGCCCACGACGAGTTCGTCGGCGCAGGCCCGCTCGCGCCGCTACTCGAGGACCCGACCGTCACCGACGTCCTCGTCACCGCGCCCGACCAAACCTGGACCGACGGCGACTCCGGTCTGACCCGCACCGACGTCCGCTTCGCCGACGAAGAAGCCGTCCGCCGCCTGGCGCAGCGTCTGGCTCTCGCCGCGGGCCGGCGGCTCGACGACGCACAGCCCTATGTGGACGGTTGGCTTCCTGTTCCGGGCGGACACGTCCGAGTCCACGCCGTCCTGCCGCCCATCGCCCCCAACGGCACCTGCCTGTCCTTGCGCGTCCTGCGCCCGGCCACGCACACGCTCGACACCCTGACCTCGCTCGGCGTCGTCAACGAGGAAGGCGCCGAGATCCTCCGCTCGATCATCACGCGCCGCCTCGCGTTCCTGGTCACGGGCGGAACCGGCGCCGGCAAGACGACCCTCCTCAGTGCACTCCTGGCCGAGGTCAGCCCGCGCGAACGCATCATCTGCGTCGAGGACGCCGGCGAGCTCCGCCCCGCGCACCCGCAGTTCGTCAGCCTCGTCGCCCGCCCGGCCAACGTCGAAGGCGCCGGCGCCGTCGAGCTGCCCGAGCTCGTCCGCCAGGCCCTGCGCATGCGCCCCGACCGCCTGGTGGTCGGTGAAGTCCGCGGCGCCGAAGTCTGCTCCCTGCTCAACGCCCTCAACACCGGCCACGACGGCGGCGCCTGCACCCTCCACGCCAACTCGCCCTCCGAGGTCCCCGCCCGTCTCGAAGCGCTCGCCTCCCTGGGCGGCCTCACCGGCGACGCCCTCCACAGCCAGCTGGCCGCCGCCATCCGCGTCGTCCTCCACCTCCGCCGCGACCCCACCGGCGCCCGCCGCCTCACCGAAATCGCCACCCTCCACCGCACCACCGCAACCACCCACACCACCCCCATCTGGCGCGACGGCCACTGGACCCCCTACCGCCCCCTCTTCGAGGAGGCGACCGCGTGACTCCGACCAACCCGTTTGCGCGACCCGCCGCCCGCCGCACCGCTCGAACGTGCCTCGGCGCATTGCCTCAGCAATCCGCGCGTCGCGCCTTGCGCGGCTGGCCTGAGCCTGGAGCGAGCTGCCGCCCCTCGCGTGATGCCGACTGCGCGCCTGGCGGCAGCCCATGTCGCCGCTGGCGCCGAAGCGGCCGCTTCAAATGGCCACGCGTGCCCCGAAGCTTGGTTGCCGGAGGAGTCGGTCGCTGCTGGCCGCGCCTGGCTTGGTCCTCGGTTGCGGCCGCGGCTGACCCGCGCTCGAACCGAATCGCCAATTTCGCATGGCTGCACTCGACCCGATCCTCCGTGGCCAGGGAGGCGACCGCATGATGACCGCCTGGCCGTTCCTCTGCTTCGGCACCGCCCTCCTCACCTGGCCCACCCTCCCGAGCCGCCTGCTCGCACCACCGCGGCGACGGCTCACCATCCCCACGCCGCCGCGCCAGGCCGTCTGGGTGCTGCCCACGCTCCTCGCGCTCCCGCTCGCCGGGGTCGGAGCCGCGGTGGCGACCGCGCTGATCACCGTCGCGGCAAGGCAGGAATGGCGCAGCAGAAAGAAAACCGCCGCAACGCTCACCCGGGCTGAGCAGACGTCCGCCGCGCTCCGCACGATGGTCGCCGAGCTGCGGGCCGGCGCTCACCCGGTGCTCGCGGCTGAAGCGGCGGCCGAAGCAGTCCCCGCGGTAGCCGGAGAACTCACCAACCTCGCCACCGCCGCGAGACTCGACGGCGCGCTCGAATCCCGAGAACTCCCGGAACTCGCCGCGGCCTGGGCCCTCGCCCGCCGGCACGGCCTCCCCATTGCCGACACCCTCGACGCCACCCGCCGCGACGTCGACGCCGCCGCCACGTTCGCCCGGCGGCTCCACGCCAAGATGGCCGGCCCGCGGATGAGCGCGACCGTCCTCACCGCGCTGCCGGTCCTGTGTCTCGCCATGGGGCAGGCCATCGGCGCCGAGCCGCTGACCGTCCTCACCCACACCGTCCTCGGGCAGCTGTTCCTCGTCGCCGGCGCGGCGCTGCTCTGGGCGGGCACGGCCTGGTCCCGAGCGCTCACCGGCCGTCGGGAGATCCGATGACGCCTTACGTCCTCGCCGCCGTCGCGCTCCTCGTCTGGCCGAGTGCGCCGAAGCCGCGGAGCCTCGCGCCGCCAGCCACCTGGCGACCCAAGCTCCCGAGCCTCCGCACGAGACACGCCCTCGCCGCCGCGGTGGCCGGCGTGTCCGTAGCCGTTGTCGCCGGACCCGCGGGCGGCGCACTGGCGGGAGCAACAGCCTGGTGGCTCCTCCACCGCTCGCGTCGGCCCAAACCCCGCGACGACGTCACCGAACGTCTGAACTCTGCCGCCACCCTCGACCTCCTCGGCGCCTGCCTCCGCACGGGCCTGCCGGTGCCGACGGCCCTCGAAGCCGTCAGCGCCACCGCGCCCGAGCACACGGCGACCGCCATGAAGGCCACCGCCAACCTCCTCGCCCTCGGCGCCGGGCCGGCCGAAGCCTGGGCCCAGCTCAAAACCCGGCCCGGGTTCGAGGAGCTGTCGGTCGCCGCGACGCGAACGGCCCGGTCGGGCGCGGCGCTCGCGGCGACGGCCGGCGAAGTTTCCCGCCGCCTGCGTGACGGGATCGGCGTCGAGGCCGAGGAACGCGCGGAACGGGCCGGGGTCGCCCTGGCGCTGCCGGTGGGGCTCTGTTTCCTCCCCGCGTTCTTCGTGCTCGGCGTGCTGCCGGTGGTGCTCGGCCTGGCCGAGCGGATCGGGAGCGTGTTGTAGATGAATCCACAATGGACAGAAAGGACCGACCATGCACTTCCTCCCCGGAGACGAGGGCACCACCACGGCGGAGTACGCCATCGGCACGGTGGCCGCGGCGGCGTTCGCGCTCGCGCTGTTCGTGCTGCTCAGCGGCGACTCGATCAGCACGGCGCTGTCGGGTCTCGTGCAGCGGGCCCTCACGGTGGAGACCTGATGGCCGGCCGTCGCCGGGACGGCGGGATGGTCACGGTCGAAGCCGCCCTTTCGCTGGGCGCGCTCACGGCCGTGGTGGCTCTGCTGCTCGCCGGCCTCGCGGCGGTGCTCGGGCACATCCGGTGCCTCGACGCCGCCCGCGAAGCCGCGCGCCTGGCCGCCGCCGGACAGCCCGGTGCGGCCGAGGCCGTCGTGCAGACGATCGCGCCCCGCGGCGCGCGCCTCACCATCCGCCGGTCCGGCGACGGCATCACCGCCGAGGTCACCACCGAGACCCTCACCGGCTTCCACCTGGACGCCAGCGCCTACGCCGTCGCCGAACCCGGAGTGCAGCAATGAAGGACAACGACGACGGCGTCGCCACCGTGTGGACGGCCATCGTGATCGCCGCGCTCGTCGGCCTCGCCGCGGCGGGGTGCTGGCTCGGCGCGGCCGTCGCGGCGAGGCACCGCGTGGAAGCCGCCGCCGACCTAGGCGCGCTGGCCGCTGCCGCGCACGCCGCCGACGGCCCCGCCCGGGCCTGCGACCGCGCTCGCGAGGTGGCCGACCACGAGGGCGCGGTCGTCACGGCTTGCAGCTGGCACGAGCGTGACGCCCTCGTCGAGGTGCGAGCTGCAAGTCCACCCGTTCCCGGCTTGCCGCCGCCCTCGGCGCGGGCCCGGGCCGGCCCCGTCGGCCTCCCGGAGTGACGCCCGCCACCGCTCGTCCGCGCGTCGTCACGACGAGTGGCGGCCGATGTGGATCATCGCCGAGCCCATCAGACGCACTGTCTCGACGAGCGGCCAACAGCCACGAGCAGCGGTAGCTGACGCACGGCGAGCGGTTAAAACCGCTGGTGAGAGGCGTAAACGACGTGGTGCGCCTTGGCGGTCGCGAAGGGCGGTGAAAGTGTCAACCCGCGTGCTGGAGGGCCTCAGCGGGGGCTCAGCGGCCGATCATCGGCTGTCCGTTATCGGCCGAGCGGTGCACTACCGGGCGTTCATCGCCCAGTAACCACCGGTTGTCGCGCGGCTCTTCCGCGCAATGTGCAAATTGCCGTTTAGTGAGACGTGCGCCACCAACGGCCCCGACCCGGGTGGCGCGAAACCGGACCTTGAAGGCAGGAAAGCAATGTTGGACGCGAATTGGCCGGACAGCTGGCGGAGCGCCTTCCGCATCGAACTTCGTGCGGAGGCGATCGGCCTCGCCTGGCGCGGCTGGCCGGTGCTCCCGGGGGCGACCCCGGCGCCGATCACCGGTGAGGGCGACGACCTCACGTGGCGCCGGCCGGTGCCGGTGCGGGACGACTGGCGCGAGCTGGTCGGCACCCACGCCCACGAGGTCGCCACCTGGTTCTCCGACCGCACCCACAGCCTGCTCGTGGCCACGGGCACGGTCGTCGACGCGATCGAGGTCGACGACGAGCTGGGCAAGCGCGCCGCCCGCCTGCTGCGTGCCCTCGGGCACCCCGCGCCGATCGTCGCGATGCCCAACGGCCGCTGGCTGTTCCTCACCACGCCCGCCGACCACATCCCGGCCGAGCTCGCCGAGCAGGCTTCCGTGCAGTGGCACGGTGCCGGCAGCTACATCCCGCTGCCGCCTTCGCCGTTCCAGCACGGTGTCGTGCACTGGCGCGTGAAGCCCGAGGTGTGCGGCTGGCAGCTGCCCGACCCGGCCGAGGTGCACGACGTGCTCATGCGGGCCCTCGCCGACGAGCACGCGCCGCTGCTCGCGGAGACCACCGCTGCCTGACCGGTTCGACCCCGGCAAGCAGCGTCGACAACTGAAGAGATTTCACGCACCACCGTGGCCGCACCGCTCCCCGTGCTGACGCAAAGCCCCAAGCACGGTATCCAGTACGGCCACCGCCCCTGCCTTGTCCAGCGGTTCGTTGCCGTTCCCGCACTTCGGCGACTGAACGCAGGACGGGCAGCCCGTCGGGCACTCGCAGGAGACGATCGCCTCCCGCGTTGCGGCCAGCCACGGGACAATCGCGGCATAACCGCGGTCGGCAAATCCCGCACCCCCGGGATGCCCATCGTGCACGAACACCGTTGCCTCCCCGGTGTCCTCGTGCCACGCGGTAGACACCCCGCCGATGTCCCAGCGGTCGCACGTAGCGAACAGCGGTAGCAGGCCGATCGCCGCGTGCTCGGCGGCATGCAGGGCACCGGGGACGCGCGCCGGAACCAATCCGGCGCCCCCCGGTGCTCTGCCAGCACCCCCGGTCCCCACCGACTCCACACTCTCGGCCCCGACCCGAGCGCCTCCGGTCCCCACCGGCGCGACGGCCTCGGCCCGAGCCTCAGCACCAGCCCCGCCCTCAGCACCCCCGGTCCCCGCCGATACGACCTCCGCACCCGCGGCGTCGCCCAGAGCACCCCCGGTCCCCACCGACTCCACACTCTCGGCCCCGACCCGAGCGCCTCCGGTCCCCACCGGCGCGACGGTCGAACCCGCGGTTTCAGGAGCAGCTTCGGTCCCCACCGGCTCGAGGTCATCGGCCTCGATCCGCGCGCCCCCGGTCCCCGTCGGCGCGATGGTCGCACCCACGGCCTCGTCACGAGCACCCTCGGTCCCCGCCGAAGCCACCTGCACCGCAGGCGACTCCTGTACCGGCCGGCCCTTGTCGACTTCCGGCGACACTTGCTCCGTCGGCCCCGGCTCCATCCGGCTACCTCGCCCGGCATTCGGCACGTGAGCGCCCGAAGCCGCATTGCCGGCCTCGTCCGGCTCAAACTCTTCCTGGCCGCGGGTGGCTGGCGTCGAAGCGCTGCGGTCCGCGGCCGAAGCTTCCGGTTCCACCCGAGCGCGTTCGACCCGTGCAGAAGCTGCAGCGTCGGACGCCGTCTTCCCGGCGGTCCCGACCGCAGCGTCTCCCGCCCCCGCCCCCGCCGCCGCGACCGCACCGGGCCGAGCCGCGCCCACGACACCGGTCCCCACCCGATAAGACGGGCCGAGCAGGTCGCTGGTCACCGTGTACCAGACGGCGCGCGTGTGCAGGCTTTGTTCCGGCAGGTCCAGTGGCGTGTGGTCCAGCACCTCACCCGACGGGCGGCGGCGCAGGTAGCCGACGACCTGCGACGTCACCGCGACCTCGCCCAGGCTCACCGTGACGCCGCCGTGGGTGCACTGCTCCTGGGTGGACAGCACCGAGATGTCCACGACCTCCCGCGGCGACGTGTGCCAGTCCGGGTCCTCGGCGTGCACGAGGGCGAGGCCGGTCTCGAGGTCGAGCTCGTCGACGACGTACGACGAACCCTGGTGCAGGTACACCGCACCCGGGTGCACCGCGTAGCAAGCCGACCCCGGGTCGACGGTGCCGAGCATGCGCCCGGAATCCGCCTCCACCACGGCGATCTGGTCGCCGCCCGAGCCGCGGATGCCGACTTCCGCGTGGGGGCGGTCGCGGGCGGTCCAGTACCAGCCGCTGGACCGGCGGCGCAGCAGCTTCTCCTCCGCCAGGTCCGCGAGCACCGCGCGGGCCGCCGCACCGCCGAACATCGGCAGCTCCGGTTCCGTCAGAGGCAGCTCCGCGACCGCGCACGCGAGCTGCGGCCCGAGCACGTACGGGTTCGTCGGGTCGAGCACGGCCGTCTCCACCGGACGCTCCAGCAACGCCGCCGGGTGGTGCACCAGGTACGTGTCGAGTGGGTCGTCGCGGGCCACGAACACGACCAGCGCCTCGTCGCCCGAGCGGCCCGCGCGTCCGGCCTGCTGCCAGAACGATGCCAGCGTGCCCGGGTAGCCGGCGAGCACCACGGCGTCGAGGCCCGCGATGTCGACGCCGAGCTCCAGCGCGTTGGTGGTCGCCACCCCCAGCAACCGGCCGGACAACAGCGCGGCCTCCAGCGCGCGACGCTCCTCCGGCAAGAACCCGGATCGGTACGCCGCAACGGTTTCCGCCAACGCAGGGTCCACTTCGGACAGAAGGCGCCGCGCGCCCAACGCCGTGAGCTCCGCCCCGCGCCGCGAGCGCACGAAAGCCAGCGAACGCGCGCCTTCCACCACGAGGTCCGTGAGGATCCGCGCCGTCTCCACGCCCGCCGAACGTCGCACCGGCGCGCCGTTCTCGCCCGTCAGCTCGTCGAGCAGCGGGGGCTCCCACAACGCGACCGTCCGCGCGCCCCGCGGCGAAGCGTCCTCGGTGACCGCGGCGCAGGGCAGCCCCGTGAGCCGCGAAGCGAAGTTCGCCGGCGAAGCCGTCGTCGCCGAGGCCAGCACGAACACCGGCGACGCCCCGTAGTGCGCCGCCACCCGACGCAGCCGGCGCAGCAGCAGCGCGACGTGCGAACCGAACACCCCGCGGTAGCTGTGGCACTCGTCGACCACCACGTACGCCAGGTTCTTGAAAAACCGGGTCCACCGCGAATGCGACGACAGGATGCCGCGGTGGAGCATGTCGGGGTTCGTGAACACCCAGTTCGCGTGCGCGCGCACCCAGTCGCGCTCGGTCATCGGGGTGTCGCCGTCGTACGACGCCGCCCGCACCTCGGGGACGTCCAAAGAGGACACCGAACGCAGCTGGTCAGCGCCCAGCGCCTTGGTGGGCGAGAGGTACAACGCGGTCGCCGCGGAACCCGTGGCCAGCGCGGACAGCACCGGCAGCTGGTACGCCAACGACTTCCCCGAAGCCGTGCCCGTCGACACCACCACATGGGACCCCGCGTGAACCAGCGAAGCCGCCTCGACCTGGTGTTTCCAGGGAGTCTCGAGTCCGGAACCCGCGAACGCCGACACGACCGACGGCGCGGCCCACTCCGGCCACGCCACGAAACCGGCTGCCCGCGCGGGAAGCTCGGCCACGTGCGTGACCGGGTTCTCGTTCACCGGGACCCCCGCCGTGACCCGGCTGAGCAGCCTCCGTCCTCGCTCGACCACGTGCCGCAGCTAAGCACAGGGCACCGACAAAACCGGCGCCAGATCGATCAAGTGAGCAATCACACAAGGTCACGGAACGTACTGTCACCGGGACGCGTTGCACGGCCGCTGAGCACTACCAATACACTCCCGCAATCCACACCCTCTGTGGCGATCGTCATGTGAGACGTGCATTGCCCGCACGGCTAGCGTGTCGCTCGGTACAGATCCCATGCCAGTGCAGGCACGCCGGGTACGACGAGTCCGCATTGGCCAACGGCGTTCCCAGGAGGACGAATGTCCCGGCAGTTCCTCGCGGAGGGCGGTCTCACGCTCTCCGGGGGTGGCTACACCATCGTCGGTGTGGTCGCCGTGGTCGCCCTTGCCGCACTCGCCATCGGTTACGTGCTGCTCAGGGAGGTGCTGGCCGCGGGCCAGGGCACCGCCAAGATGCAGGACATCGCCAAGGCGGTGCAGGAAGGTGCGGCCGCATACCTGAAGCGGCAGCGCAACACCCTCGCCATCTTCGGCGTAATCGTGTTCCTGCTGCTGTTCGCGCTCCCCGCCGACGACTGGAACGAGCGCATCGGCCGCTCGATCTTCTTCCTCGTCGGCGCGGTGTTCTCGTTCACCATCGGCTACCTCGGCATGTGGCTCGCGACGCAGGCGAACCTGCGCGTGGCGGCCGCGGCGCGCGAAGAAGGCGGCCGCGAGATCGCGATGCGCGTGGCGTTCCGCACCGGCGGCGTGGTCGGCATGATCACCGTCGGCCTCGGCCTGTTCGGTGCCGCGATCGTCGTGCTCGTCTACACGGGCCAGGCCCCGAAGGTGTTGGAGGGCTTCGGGTTCGGCGCCGCGTTGATCGCGATGTTCATGCGTGTCGGCGGCGGCATCTTCACGAAGGCCGCCGACGTCGGCGCGGACCTGGTCGGCAAGGTCGAGCAGGGCATCCCCGAGGACGACCCGCGCAACGCGGCGACGATCGCCGACAACGTCGGTGACAACGTCGGCGACTGCGCCGGCATGGCGGCGGACCTCTTCGAGTCCTACGCGGTCATGCTGGTCGCCGCGCTGATCCTGGGCAGCTCCGCCTTCGGTTCCAGCGGCCTGATCTTCCCGCTCATCGTGCCGGCCATCGGTGTCATCACCGCCGTCATCGGCGTGTACATCACGAAGGCGCGCGCGGGCGAGGGTGGTCTCGTCACGATCAACCGCTCGTTCTACATCTCCGCGGTGATCTCCGCGGTGCTGTCGGCCGTCGCGGCGTTCGTGTACCTGCCGAGCAGCTTCTCCGACTTCGGTGCGGAGTTCGCCGGCAACAGCGGCAACCCGGCGGTCATCGCGACCGTCGCCGTGATCATCGGCATCGTGCTCGCCGCGATCATCCTGAAGCTCACGGGTTACTACACCGGCACCGAGCACAAGCCGGTGCAGGACGTCGCCAAGACGTCGGAAACCGGTGCCGCCACGGTGATCCTGTCCGGCATCTCGGTCGGTTTCGAGTCCGCCGTGTACACCGCGCTCGTGATCGGTGCCGCCGTGTTCGGCGCGTACCTGCTGGGTGGCGGTGTCGCACTGTTCGCGGTCGCGCTCGCCGGTACCGGCCTGCTGACCACCGTCGGCGTCATCGTCGCGATGGACACCTTCGGCCCGGTCTCCGACAACGCGCAGGGCATCGCCGAGATGTCGGGCGACGTCGACGAGAAGGCCGCGCAGATCCTGACCGAGCTGGACGCGGTGGGCAACACCACCAAGGCCATCACCAAGGGCATCGCGATCGCCACGGCGGTCCTCGCGGCCACGGCGCTGTTCGGGTCCTATTCGGACGCGATCACGAAGGCCGTGGGCGGAACGGGTGCGTTCATCGCCAACGTCGTGAACCCGTCGACGCTGGTCGGCGTGATCGTCGGCGCGGCTGTGGTGTTCCTGTTCTCGGGTCTGGCCGTCAACGCGGTTTCGCGCGCGGCCGGCGCGGTGGTGCAGGAAGTGCGCCGCCAGTTCCGCGAGATCGCCGGGATCATGGAGGGCACCACGCGGCCCGAGTACGGCAAGGTCGTGGACATCGTCACGCGCGACTCGCTGCGTGAGCTCGCCACGCCGGGTCTGCTCGCGGTGTTCGCCCCGATCGCCGTGGGCTTCGGCCTCGGCACGGGCGCGCTCGCCGGCTACCTGGCCGGTGCGATCGCCACCGGCACCCTGATGGCGATCTTCCTCGCCAACTCCGGTGGTGCCTGGGACAACGCCAAGAAGCTCGTCGAAGACGGCAACCACGGCGGCAAGGGCTCCGACGCGCACGAGGCCACCATCATCGGTGACACCGTGGGTGACCCGTTCAAGGACACCGCGGGCCCGGCCATCAACCCGCTGATCAAGGTGATGAACCTGGTCTCCGTGCTGATCGCGCCGGCGGTCGTCTCCCTGACGCTGGGCGGCGGCGCCGACACCACGTGGCGCATCGTGATCGCGGTCGTCGCGCTGGCGGTCATCGTCGCGGCGGTCGTCGTGTCCAAGCGACGCGGCACGGTCATCGAGAACACCCCGGCGGAGGCGAAAGCCTGATCCGCCGTATCGAACACCGTTTCGGGGCCCGGCGCGCCGCTCGCGTGCCGGGCCCCGGCGTGTCGGGAATTGCTCCCGCACTCCGGTGGGTGACTTGCGAATGATTCTCGGATCGGTACGGTCGGGGGCACCTGGACGTCGACGGGCAGGAGGTGTCGCGGTGCGGCCGCGGTCGACCGTTCTAGCCGCGCTGGTCACGGCACTCGGGATCGGCCTCGCCGGCTGCGGGCAGCAGCCGCCGGTGTCGCAGACCCACAGCGGTGGGCAGGCAGACCCCTCCAGCCAGGCCGACCCGGCCGCGAGATGGGCGGACGGCTACTGCTCGGCGGTCACCCACCTCGTGCGCACCCTCGCGAACCTGCCGGCGATCGACCCCAGCTCACCCGAACAGGCCTCCCGCACCTCGAGCCGGCTCCTGTCGTCCGTCGTCGACGGCATCGACCAGACCGTCGAGGGCCTCAACCGCGTCGGCCCCCCGCCACTCCCCGGCGACGACCAGGCCCGCACCGACCTGCTCAAGCAGTTCTCGTCCGTCCGCTCGCGCGCCGACACCGCCCGCGAACGCCTCGACACCGCCACCGACGCCGCCACCACCAAAACCGCCCTCGGCGACGCCCGCGCCACCCTCGACGACGTCTCCGCCCTCGACGTCCTCCACGCCCTCAACGCGACGCCGGAACTCTCGGCCGCGGGGAAGCGGGCGCCGGACTGCCAGCAACTGGTGGTGCCGCCGGCGCCACGGTGACGACGTGGCTGTTGGGTTGGGTGGCTGAGGTGGCCGGGGTTGGCTGGCGCGCAGATCGAGGCGGGGTGTGGTGACGCCGGTCGCCGCCATCGGTGGGCCGCTCGCGCCCCTGCCGGTGAGCAGCGACGCAAGGCAGCGGCCCTGTTCCGCGGTGCTTCGCGAGACGTGACCGCCCGCGGTCGGGCTTTTGAGCCAGCCGGCGGTCGGTTGCTGTGCGGGCGGCGGTGCGCTGGTCGGACGCCAGCCGCTGTCGCTCGTGAAGGCACGTCGAGCAGTTCGCGACCGCTGCCGATGAGCAACGCCCCCCCCGGCGGCAACCCTGACCCGCGGTGCTTCGCGAGACGTGGCCGACCGCGGTCGGGCTTTTGAGCCAGCCAGCGGTCGGCTGCTGCGCGAGTGGCGGTGGGCTGGTCGAACGCCGGCCGCTGGCCGTCGCTGGGACTGGTCGAGCAGCTCGTGCCTGCGTCCACTGAGCGACAGCGGCGCCCGGCGGCGACGGTGCTTCGCAAGACGTGAACGCCCGCGAACAGCCGGCTGAGCTAGTCGACGGTCGGCCGCTGCGCGAGTGGTTGTGAGCTGGTCGAACGTCGGTCGCTGCCATTCATGGGACGCGTCGGCAGTTCGCGCCTGCGTTCGATGAGGTGCATTGACGCCGGTTCCGAGCCTGGTGTGCGTGGCGTGGCCGACGATCGTCGGGAGTTGAGGTAGCCGGCGGCTGGCCGCTGCGCGGGTGGCCGTGAGTTCGTTGAAGGTCGGCTGCTGCGCGACTGGCGGTGAGCTGGTCGCTGCCGGTGAGCTGCGGCGGCGTGTGGTGCAAATCTTGCGCCGAGGCATCAGGCGTGACCGGCCGCCGTCACCGCGGACCGTGCGAGCGCGCCCGCGCTGACTAGCTCTCCAGGTCGAGTTCGGTCGTCAGCCGGATCAGGTAGGTGGCGAAGCGTTGGCGGTCGGTGGGCGACCAGGTGGCGGTGAGGTCGTTGAAGGTTCGGCGTTGCCATTGGTGCGAGGCGTTGAGCAGGTCGCGGCCGCTGTCCGTGAGTTCCAGTGATGCCCGGCGGCGGTCGTGGCCCGAGGTGCCGCGGGTGAGGTAGCCGGCGGCGGTTGCGTCGCGGACCATGCGGCTGGCGCCGGAGTGGTCGAGGCCGAGGTGGTGCGCCACGGTCGCGACGGTCACCTCGTCGGTGTGCTCGCTGCCCGTGTCGACGGCTTCGACCGCGAGGATGTGCTGCACGTGGCGCATCTCGCCCGTGAGTTCGGTCGATGTGCGCACGGTCCAGCGCCGGGACCAGTGCCTGACCAGGCGGAACAAAGCGGGGCCGGCTTCGGTGAGGGGTGGCGTCACGGCAGCCACCCTACCTTGACTGTGTGCGATTCGCATGCATAACGTGTGCGATATGCACATACTTTTCCGTGGCCGCGACGTCGCGTTCGCCGCGCTCGTGCTGGGGATGCTGATGGCTTCGCTCGACACGAGCGTGGTGGTGGCGGTGTTGCCGTCGATCGGCGCGGACCTGGGTGATCCGGGCTCGGTGGGTGGGGTGACGGCGGCGTACCTGCTGGCGGTCGCGGTCGCCACGCCGGTGCACGGGAGTCTCGGTGATCGGTGGGGGCGGCGGCGGATGTTCGTCGGCTCGGTGACGACGTTCGCCGTCGGGTCGGTGGGGTGTGCGCTGGCGCCGGACCTGGCCGTGTTGATCGGGTTTCGCGCGGTGCAGGGGCTGGGTGGGGGCGGGCTGATCGTGGCCGCCGTCGCGGCCATGGCGGAGCTGTTCGATCGCGACGAGCTGGTGCGGCGGCAAGGCTGGCTGACGGCGGTGTTCGCGGTGTCGTCGATCGGTGGGGCGCCGTTGGGTGGCCTGTTGGCGGCCGTCGCGGGATGGTGGTCGATCTTCCTGATCAACCTGCCGATCTGTGTTGTGTCCCTATTCCTCGGGGCTCGCTCGGTGCCCGGGACGCGACGCGCGGGCCGAATCCGGTTCGATTGGGCGGGCGCGGTTCTGGTCGCGGTCGCCGGTGGGTGTGTCGTCATGCTCGGCAGCGGCGGCAGCGGTGAGGCGCCCGTCCTGGTGGCCGTCGCGCTGGTCGCGACCGTGGCCTTCGTGCAGGTCGAACGGCGTGCCACCGCGCCGCTCGTTCCACCCCGGCTGTTCGCCGACGCCGGCCTCGCACGGACTGTCGCCGTCACGTTCCTGACGGGTGTGGCGTTGTTCGGCAGCTTCACCTATGTCCCGCTCGCCCTCGGCGACGCGCGCCCGGTGGCCACGGGCCTGCTGCTCCTGCCGATGAGCGTCGGACAGGTGCTGGCGACGACGGGCTTCGCGGTACTCGCGCGCAGGTGGCCGAAGGTCACGGCGTGGGGCCGGTTCGGCCTGGTCCTCGGCGTGGCCGGACTCCTTGCCACGGCGGCACTCCCGCTGCTGGACCCGGCGAGAGTCGTCGGAGTCGTAGGGCTCGCATGCAGTGGCGCCGCGCTGGGCCTGTCCATGCAGGCCTGCACCCTGCTCGCGCAGTCCTGGGCACCGAAGGACATCCTCGGCGCCGGCATGGCCACGCTCACCTTCGCGCGCCAGATCAGCAGTTGCCTCGGCATCGCCGTCTTCGGCCTGCTCACGCTGCCCGCGGTGTTCCTCGTCGCCGCCGCCGCGATGGTGGTGGCCGTGGTCATCGCGCCGCGCGGCGCCGACGAACGCGTGCCGGCATGATCGCCCGATCGGCGAAAATCCGCCGCGCAACCCTCGCGTCCGATCGAACTTGTGTTCTATCATGATCCGCGTGGATCGCACGATCTCGCTGTTCTCCGCAGACGCGAGCGGCCCGGGGCTTTCGGACCTGGCCGGCCTGCTGTGCTGCCAAGGGCAGATCACCGGCTTCGGGCGCACGGCGGCGCGGCTGTCCGTGGACGTCGACGAGCAGTGGCGCGCCCGGGTGCTGGCGCGCGAGTGCCGGCGGCGCGGGGCCGATGCGCAGGTGGCGGTGCGGGAGTGCGGGCGGCCACAGGTGCGCACGTCGTTCCGGGTCGACCTGCTGCCGCTGTCGGTGCAGTGGCTGCGGCGGGGATGCTCGGGTCCGTCCGAAGACGATTCGGGCAAAGCGCTGCCCGAAGGCTTCCGGCTGAGTGGCGCGATGCTGCGCATGTGGGCGCTGGCCGCGGGGCGGCAGGGGCCGTCGGGCTACCTGCTGGGCATGGACCCGCTGGCGCCCCACCTGCACGACGATCTGCTGGCCGCGCTGGCGCCGCTGGGCGTCCACGCGCGGTTGCTGGGGCCCAAGGCCGAGGAGCCTGCCGCGCGGTTGACCGGGCGGCGCAAGCTCGACGGGCTGCTGGAGCTCATCGGCGAAGCGCCCGCGGGCGCGGAGGCCGCGTGGCCCGAGCTGCCGGAGCTCCGCGAGGAAACCCGGCCCGAACGCACCGAAGGGGACTCACGCCGCAGCGGAGGCGGCGAGAGTCCCCTTCAGTATTTGCTGGGCGACGTCCTGGAGGCCGTCGGCTAAGGCTTCGGCAGCGTGCACCCGGCCCGGTTGAGGTCGATTTCGCTCGCCGCCGTCAGGCACGCGGGAATACCGAACGTCTCCTCGCCGTACTTGATACCGGGATGCACGGTCACGTTCCCGGATCCGTCGACCTCACACGGGTTGTCGAGCGTGCAGCGCTGGCCGTCGTCGTTCGACGTGTTGTTCACGCCGATGACCTTGCCGGTCGCGGTCTCGACGATCGGGGAGCCGGACGTGCCGCCGATGGTCTTGCACTCGGGTGTGTAGCGGATCGAGTCCTTCCAGACCCAGCCGTTCTCGTGCAGCTCGTGCACGAACCCGTCGATCGAGCAGGAGTAGATGGTCTTCCAGTAGCCCGAGACCACGTCGATGTGCGTGCCCGCGGCCGGGTGCGCCGCCACCAGCTCGAGCGGGGAGACCCGGTACTTCTGCTTGATCGCCGCGTACGTCGTGTCGAGCTGGTAGAGCGACACGTCCGTGTCGGTCATGGTCGCGTACACGACCTTTTTGGCCCTCAGCGTCCCGAGTGAACTTTTGCCGTCCGACGACAGAAGGCTGAAGGTCCGAGTGGACCGCCGGCCGACGATGACCTCGCCGGGGTCGGGGAAACCCGACTCCAGGCAGTGACCGTTGGAAAGTACGAGCGCGGGTGCCGTGTCCGGCGTTCCGGCCGGTTTGACGACCGAGCCGGAGCAGTTGGACAGCGCCACCGTGCCGGAGAACGTGGTGGTCGCGGCGCTCGCCTCGGGGGCGGTGACCAGGGCAAACGCGGCCACGGCCGCGAGCACGCCACCGAGCAGGCGTCGGGTCATGGTGGTTCCTTTCGGCTCGACGAGGTAGTAAGTGAAGCGGTGCCAACGTCGGGTCCACCACCGTCGAACGGAGGGTATCGGCGTGATCGCGAGATACCCTGCACGGCACGTGTCCGGAATCACGTGCTAGGTGTGGAGAGGAAACATCGCCGAGGTCACAGGCGATCCGACGGGCAGGGGCCGGGCGGCGTGTCAGGCCACCTAGCCGCTGCGCGGCCGGTGCGGGCGTGCACACTGGCAGGTCGAAGACGCGGGCGCAGCACCCCTCGTCGAGGGGTAAAAGGAGTGCCGCCGCCATCGAGGGCGATGGCGCGGGGATGAGTGGAGAGCAGGGCAGCGTGGCAGGAGCACGGACCAAGAAGGACGGCACCGGGACGAACGGCGCCGGGACTCGGCGGCTGGTGATCGTCGAGTCGCCTACGAAGGCCCGAAAGATCGCCCCCTACCTTGGCGGCAACTACGTCGTCGAGTCCTCCGTCGGGCACATCCGCGACCTTCCGCGCGGCGCGGCCGACGTGCCGGCCCAGTACAAGGGCGAGTCGTGGGCGCGCCTCGGCGTGGACATCGACAACGACTTCAAGCCGCTCTACATCGTCACGCCGGACAAGAAGTCCAAGGTCACCGAGCTCAAGGGCCTCCTGAAGGACGTCGACGAGCTCTACCTCGCCACGGACCCCGACCGCGAGGGCGAAGCCATCGCGTGGCACCTGCTCGAGACGCTCAAGCCCAAGGTGCCCGTGCGCCGCATGGTGTTCCACGAGGTCACCGAGCAGGCGATCCGCGCGGCCGCGGATGCCACCCGGGAATTGGACGTCGACCTCGTCGACGCGCAGGAGACCCGCCGCATCCTCGACCGCCTCTACGGCTACGAGGTCTCGCCGGTGCTGTGGAAGAAGGTCATGCCGAAGCTCTCGGCGGGCCGCGTGCAGTCCGTCGCGACGCGGATCGTGGTCGAGCGTGAGCGGGAGCGCATGCGCTTCACCTCGGCTTCGTACTGGGACATCTCCGCGACGATGGACGCCGGCGAGGACGCTTCGCCGCAGACGTTCCCGGCGCGCCTGGTCGGCGTCGACGGCGCCCGCCTGGCCACCGGCCGCGACTTCGACTCCGACGGTCAGCTCAAGGGCACGGCCAAGGAGATCCGCGTGCTCGGCGAGGCCGAGGCGCAGGCGCTGACGCAGGCCCTGGCCAACCGCGACTTCACCGTGTCCAGCGTCGAGGAGAAGCCGTACACGCGGAAGCCGTACGCGCCCTTCATGACCTCGACGCTGCAGCAGGAAGCGGGCCGCAAGCTGCGCTTCACGTCCGAGCGCACGATGCGGATCGCGCAGAAGCTGTACGAAAACGGTTACATCACCTACATGCGTACCGACTCGACCACGCTGTCGGAGTCGGCGATCTCGGCCGCCCGCAGCCAGGCGACGCAGCTGTACGGCAAGGAGTACGTGTCGCCTTCGCCGCGGCAGTACACCCGCAAGGTGAAGAACGCGCAGGAAGCCCACGAGGCGATCCGCCCGTCCGGCGAGGTGTTCCGCACGCCGGGCCAGGTCGCGGGCGAGCTGGACTCCGACGAGTTCCGCATGTACGAGATGATCTGGCAGCGCACGATCGCGTCGCAGATGGCCGACGCGAAGGGCACCACGATGTCGGTGCGCATCGTCGGCACGGCGACCTCGGGCGAGGAGTGCACCTTCGCCGCTTCGGGCCGCACGATCACCTTCGCCGGCTTCCTGAAGGCCTACGTCGAGGCCGTCGACACCGAGGCCGGCGGCGAGGCGGACGACAAGCAGAGCCGCCTGCCGGTGCTGGTGAAGGACCAGGGGCTGACCGCGTCCGACCTGTCGGCCGACGGCCACACCACCTCGCCGCCCGCGCGCTACTCCGAGCCCAGCCTCGTGAGCAAGCTGGAAGAGCTGGGCATCGGCCGCCCGTCGACGTACGCGTCGATCATCAAGACCATCCAGGACCGCGGCTACGTGTGGAAGAAGGGCTCCGCCCTGGTGCCCTCGTGGGTCGCGTTCGCCGTGATCGGCTTGATGGAGCGGCACTTCGAGCGCCTGGTGGACTACAACTTCACCGCCGGTCTCGAGGACGAGCTCGACCGCATCGCCAACGGCGACGAGCAGCGCGTGGAGTGGCTCCAGAAGTTCTACTTCGGCGGCGACTTCGGCGTGGAGGGCTCGGTCGGGCGGCTCGGCGGGCTGAAGAAGCTGGTCGACGGCAGCGTCGAGGGCATCGACGCGCGCGAGATCAACTCGATCCCGCTGTTCAACGACGCCGACGGGCACAAGGTCGTCGTGCGCGTGGGTCGCTACGGGCCGTACCTGGAGCGCGAGGTCGACGGCCAGTCGCAGCGCGCCAACCTGCCCGAGGACCTCCCGCCGGACGAGCTGACGTCGGAGATCGCGGAGAAGCTGTTCGCGACGCCGCAGGAAGGCCGTCAGCTGGGCGTCGACCCGGTGAGCGGGCACGAGATCGTGGCGAAGGAAGGCCGCTTCGGCCCGTACGTCACCGAGGTGCTGCCCGAGCCGGAGCCGCTGCCCGAGGGCGCGACGGCCGCGCAGAAGAAGGCCGCCAAGGCGAAGCAGCCGAAGCCGCGTACGGGCTCGTTGTTCAAGTCGATGTCCATCGAGACGATGACGCTCGAAGACGCGCTGAAGCTGCTTTCGCTGCCGCGCGTGGTGGGCAAGGACCCGGAGTCGGGTGACGAGATCACCGCGCAGAACGGGCGCTACGGGCCGTACCTGAAGAAGGGCACGGACTCGCGCTCGATCCAGACCGAGGACCAGCTGTTCTCGATCACGCTGGAAGAGGCGCTGAAGATCTACTCGGAGCCGAAGCAGCGGGGCCGCTCGGCCACGGCGAAGCCGCCGCTGAAGGAGCTCGGCGACGACCCCGTGTCGGGCAAGCCGATGGTGGTCAAGGACGGTCGCTTCGGCCCGTACGTCACTGACGGCGAGTACAACGCGACGCTGCGGAAGTCCGACAGCATCGAGGAGCTGACGGCCGAGCGCGGCGCGGAGCTGCTGGCGGAGAAGCGGGCGAAGGGCCCGGCCCCGAAGCGCCGCACCACGACGACGCGCAAGGCGCCGGCGAAGTCCACGGCGGCGAAGTCGGCTTCGGCCACGAAGTCGGCCGCCGCGGCGAAGACGACGACGGCCAAGAAGGCGCCCGCGAAGAAGGCGAGCACCGCGAAGGCCAAGTAGCAGGCGGAGTTTCCGTCGGGGCCACCCGAGACTTTCGGGTGGCCCCTTCTTCGCGTCTGGGGGACGTTTCGATGCAGGAGACGCGGCGTGCGCGGGCGGCCGTTTCGGTGGTGTTCGCGGTGTGCGGGGCGGCGTTCGCCACGTGGGCCGCGCGGATCCCGGCGGCGCAGGCCCACGCGGGGCTGAGCGCGGGGCAGCTGGCGATCGGCTTGTTCGGCCTGGCGGCCGGGTCCGTGGTGGCGCTGGTGGCGGCCGGGCCGTTGCTCACGAAGATCGGCAGCCGACGGGGTGTCGTGGTCGGGGCCACGGTGCTGTGCGCGGGCCTGCCGCTGGCCGCGCTGGCGTCGGACCTGGTCGCTTTCGTGGGTGCGCTCGTGGTGCTCGGCGTGGGCAACAGCCTGCTCGACGTGTCGATGAACGCCCACGCCGCGCGCGTCGAGGAGGCGTACGGGCGGCCGATCTTCGCGGGGTTCCACGCGTTCTGGAACGTCGGCGGGCTGCTGGGCTCCGGCGTCGGCGCGCTGCTGGAGCGCGTGCCGATCGGGGTGCACTTCACCGTGACCGGCGTGGTGCTGCTGGTGGTCGCGCTGGCCGCGTCGACGCGTTTCCTGCCGGGCGCCGACCGCGGCCAGGGCGACGCGGCGTTCGCGCTGCCGGGCAAGGCGCTGATCCCGCTCGGGGTGATCGCGTTCTGCGGCTTCGTGGCCGAGGGGACGGTGAACGACTGGAGCGCGGTTTACCTGCGCGACGTCACGGTCGCGTCGGCTGCTCTGGCGTCGCTGGGGTACTTCGCGTTCTCGATCACGATGATCGCGGTCCGGGTGGTGGCCGACCGGCTGGTGGCGAGGTTCGGGGTGGTGCTCTTCATGCGGGTGGCGACCTTGGTGACGGTGGCCGGGTTCGTGCTGGTGGTCGCCGTGCCGGTGCCGGGGTTCGCGGTGGCCGGGTTCGCCGTGGTGGGACTCGGGGTGTCCGGCATGGTGCCGCTGGCGTGGAGCGCGGCCGGTCGCAAGCAGCCTTCCGCGCCGGGGCGCGCGATCGCGGCCGTGGCGGCGTGCGGCTACTTCGGCTTTCTCGTCGGGCCGGTCCTCATCGGCGCCCTGGCCGGCGGCATCGGGCTGCACTGGACTTTGGGCGTGGTCGGGGCGCTGGTGGTGTCGGTGTACTTCCTGGCTCCGACCATGCGGGCGGCCCCGGTTCCGGCCCGCTGACCGACCGTTCGGCGCAAGGTGGCGGCGAGTCGAACAAAAGTTCGAAAAATTGTCGGTACCAGGGTGTTCAATGGAGGGGTGAGTTCAGCGACCGCAGTCTTCGACGTCATCGACGAAGTCATCGCGCCGCTCCGGGCCGAGGTTCCGGAGCGGCCGTCGGTGATGGAGTTCTACGACCCGCAGTTCACGGTGCCACCCGTGCTGGAGGGGGTGGGTGGTTCCGGTTCCGGCGGTTCGGGGCCGCCTGGGAGCCGGGGTTCTCGTGGCCCGGGGTCCCGTGGTGGTACGGATTCCCGAGGCGATGGGGAGGCCGGTGGAGATTCCGGTTCCGGTGCGGCCGGAGGCACGGGCTTTTTCGGAGGCTCGGAGTCTCGGGGAGGGTCGGGGTCGTCCGGCGGTGCGGATGGCTGGGGCCTTGGCTCGGAGGGCTCGGGGCAGCCTGGTGCCGGGGACGCTCGGGGCGGTTCGGGGCCTGCGGAAGGCCGGGATCCTCGGGACGGGTCGGGTCGCTCGGGTGAGTCCGGCGCGCGGGGTGGCTCGGGAGCTGCCGGGGCCGACGGTGCTTCTGGGTCTTCTGGGGCCTCGGGTACTTCTGGGTCTTCGGGCGCGGAGGAGCTGAGCCTGGCCGACCAGGTGCGGCAGTCGTTCGGGCCCACGCTGGTGCCTTCGTTGATCGAGGAGATCGAGCAGTACACGCGGTTCGTGGCGGGCATGGCCGAGCTCGGCCTGGTGCCCGAGGGTCAGGTGACGGCGGAGGCCGTCGGGCTCTACCGCGTGCTGCGGGGCGGCTTCATCCGCGGCGTGGTGACCGGTGTTTTCCCGGCGCGCCCGGAGCCGTGGGAGGTGCGCTTCTTCGGCGACGAGGACTACACCACCGTGATGAGCAAGCTGGGCCGCCGCGCGCGGCTGCGGTCCGGCCTGCTCAGCGCCCTGCCGGGCTGGGTGTTCGACGGGCTGCCGGACCGTCCGCCGGGGCCGGGGCCGGCCATCCGCATCGAGACCGACCGCAGCGGCCTCGTCCCGCGCGCCGCGTGGGGCTCGCTCGACGTCATCCGCGCCGCCGTCGCCCGCCCGCGCCTCGGCACGGTGCTCGTCGACCTGGCCGTGCGCGACGCCGTCCTCGCCGAGTACCCGCACGGCGCCTTCGGCCTCGTCGACAACGACCAGGGCCGCTACCAGTTCCGCGCCGCCGCCCGCCCTGACGGCGGCTGGCTCATGACCTGGGAACCCGCCACCCGCACCACGGCGGAAGCCTGGATCGTCGAGGCGGTGCGCAACCATGCCTGACCCGCACAACACCCGGCCTGGGCCTTCGGGCACCGGGAACGGAGGTGAAGGCGACCGGCATTGAGGGTGCCTGGCCGACTCGCTGGAGCCACGCGCGCGCCGCACCGGCGCCTGGCTTGCTCGGCCGCCGGCTCGTGCCGTCCCGACCGAGCACGGCGGACCGTCGCGGCATCCACCTGAGCCGGCACTGCGATCTGTGGCGACGCGTGCCCCACCGGGCGGGTGAGCCTGGCCTGATCGCCGGCCGAACGGGAGGTGTGGACCGTCGTCGCGGCTGAGGCGGTTCGGCGGCGAAGCTCGACCCGTCGCCGACCTGCGATCGCGGACGGCGGCGAGGCAGGTGCTCTCCGAGCGTTCGATTCAGACCTGGTCGCCGACCGAGCAGGAGGTGGCGACTGTCGTCGCGTTTGCCGTGGTTCGACGGGCGCTGAGTTCGACCCGTCGCAGACCTGGGATCGCGGACGGCGGCGAGGCAGGTGCTCTCCGGGCGGTTGATTCACGCCTGATCGCCGGTCGGGTGAGAGGTGTCGACTGTCGTCACGGTTGAAGTGGTTCGGCGGCGGCCGAGCTCGATCCGTCGCAGACCCGGGATCGCGGATTGTGGCGAAGCGGATGCTCGCGGGCGGATGAGCCTGGCCTGTTTGCTGGTCGGGTGGGAGGCGTCGACTGCCGTTGCGCCTGAATGGTTCGGCGATGGCTGAGTTCGACCCGTTGCTGCCCCGGGACCGCGGATTGTGGAGAGCCAGGTGCTCTCCGGGCGGTTGACACGCCTGATCGCCGGTCGGATGGGAGGTGTCGACTGTGGTCGCGGCTGAGGTGGTTCGGCGGCGGCGAAGCTCGGCCCGTCGCCGAGCCGGGATCGCGGACTGTGGCGAGGCAGATGTTCGCCATGCGGTCGAGCCGGGCCTGATCGCCGGCCGGGTGGGGGGCCGACTGGCGTCCCGCCCGGCCGGCGATCAGGCCCCAGCGCGCCGGCCACGATCGATTACGAAGAGTGCCCGATCTCGTGACCGGTATCACCCCTGCACGTCGCTTTCGGCGGTCGACCGGGGTGGCCGTGGCCTGCAAACTGCTGCGGGACCGTCCGGTCGGCGGCGTGGCCGCGAGCGTTTCTGCGGCCATTGGGCGGATGCGGGAGCCGGTAGTGTCGCCGACACTGGAAGGCGAGGACATTCCGTAGTGAGGTGGTCACCATGAGCACGAGCGGTGGGGCTCCCTTCTTCAATGCCCCCCAAGGCACGCAAAGCGCCCCCAACGCCAACGCCCGCAGCGCCCCGCAGCCGGAGCGCGACGGGACGCTGGACGGCAGCGTCGGCGGGGAGCGGTTTGCCGATCCGCTCGCCGGGCTGGTCACGGCGGCCGAGGCGGCGCCCGCGGCGTCGGCGGACGAGTCGCGGCCGTTGCCGACCGCGCGGCCTGTGCAGCACGACCCCGAGGCCGTGAAGCGGATGGTGGAAGCCGCGCTGCGGGAAGAGGCCGCGCGCACGCCGCAGCCGAGCCAGTCGGCCGAGGAGAAGCCCGACGGCGTGCCGCTCGGGTTGCTGCCGCGGCAGCGGACGTGGCCCACGCGCGCCCCGCAGCTGCTCAAGCGGGTGCCGCGGCCCCGGCCGAAGGCGAAAGCCGAGGTCGCCGACGACGACATCGAGGCCGAACTAGCCGAACGGCAGGCCAAAAAGCGCGGTCTGCCGAACATCGGGATGCCGAACCTGGGCCGTCCGTCGACGAGCGCGGCGGGCGTGATCCTCGCGGTCGTGCTGCTCATCGTGTTCGTCGTGATCGCGCTGTACATGGTGTCGAGCCTGGTCAGCAGTGTGACGGGCCTATTCAGCTGACGTCACTCCACCACCGCCACACCCGGGCCGGTGCCGTGTCCGGATCGGCGATCGGGCTACCCTGACGACACGGTCGGGGGATCCGAAACGGGGTTTCCCGACGCCGCCGTGACGAGTGGGGTGGGCGTATCAGCGAAGGCGTGCGGTCGGTACCCGGCGCCGGATCGGGTGCCTCGGCGAGCGCCGAGGCATCCACGATCCACCGCGTCCGTCGGGTGCTGGCGATCAGACCATTCCGTCGGCTGTGGGGCGTCACGTACCTGTGCAGTGTCGCCGACTGGCTGAACCTGCTGGCACTGACGGCGTTGAGCACGAAGCTGCTCAACAACTACACCGCGCAGAACTTCGCGTTCGTCGGCGTGGTGCTCACGAACCTGCTGCCCGGCCTGCTGTTCGCGCCGATCGGCGGCATCCTCGCCGACCGCTTCGACCGCCGCAAGGTGATGGTCGTCTGCGACTTCCTGCGCTGCGGTTTCCTGCTGTCGATCGCGATCGTCGGCGCGCCCTGGTGGCTGTTCGTCGCGAACTTCCTGGTCGGCTGCTGCTCGATCATGTGGATCCCGTCGAAGGACGCGGCGGTGCCCAACCTGCTGCGCCGCCCGGACCAGGTCGAGACGGCCAACCAGCTCGGCATGGTGATGACCTACGGCCTCGCCGTGATCACCGCCGCCGGCGCCAACGCGCTCATCCTCGGCGCCAACACCACGTTCCACCTGTTCCAAGGCGCGACGGCCGATCTCTACATCGCGAAGATCGTCGTCGTCATCAACGGTCTGCTGTACCTGACCAGCGGCATCCTCATCGCCACGCGCATCCCCGAGCTCTCGCTGCGCGACGTCCACAAGCTGCCCGACCAGAAGGTCAAGAAGGCCGACGAAGAGAAGTTCGGCTTCGGCGACATGGTGCGCGACGGCCTGCGCTTCGTGAAGAGCACGCCTTTGGTGCGCGGCCTGCTGATCGGCGCGTTCGGCGCGTTCGCCGCGGGCGGGGCGGTGGTGGCCTCGGCCAAGCCGTACTCGTCGTCGCTGCTCGCGGGTGACGCGGCGTTCAACCTGCTGGTGCTCGCCGTGTTCCTCGGCCTCGCCTCCGGGATGGCCCTCGCGCCCAAACTCGCGCGGCGGCTGCCGCACGACCGGCTGTTCGGCATCTCGATCGTCGTGGCCGGGCTGTCGCTGGTGATCATCGCGCTGTCGCCGCACCTGGCGATCTCGGTGATCGCCGTGGCGCTCACCGGCTTCTGCGCCGGCATCGCGTTCCTCACCGGCGTCACGATCATCGGCTCGCGCGTGGAAGACGCGATCCGCGGCCGCGTCAACGCGATCTACCAGTCGATGCTGAAGATCGTGCTGTTCGGCTCGACGATCGTCACGCCGGCGTTGATCGGCCTGGTCCGCCCGCACCAGATCAACGTGTGGGGCAGCCCCGTCACCATCGACGGCACGCGCCCGGTGATGATCGGCGGCGGCGTGCTCGCGATGCTGCTCGGTGTGATCGCCTACCGGCAGATGGACGACCGCCGCAGCGAGAAAATCCTCACCGACCTGCGCAACGCCTTGCGCCGCGCACCCCGGCGCGTCAACGGTTTCCTCATCGCGCTCGAAGGCACCACGGCCATCAACACAGCCAGCCAGGCCGCGCGCCTCTCGCGCTGGCTCGGCACCGGCACCCGGCCCGTGGTGCTGGCTGCCGACCCCGCGCTCGACGAGCGGCGGTTCCGTTCGCTGATCTCCGACGCGTCGCTCACCGGGGCGCGGGCCCAGGCCCTCGTCGCCGCAGCGGTGCGCGCGGAGCTGGTCGAACGCGAGATCCAGCCGGCGCTCGACGCCGGGTCCGTGGTGGTGATGGAGCGCTTTGTCGACTCGCCGCTCGCGCACCTGTGCACGGTCGCCGGCCTCGACGCGGGTGAGCTCGAGGGCCTGGCCGACTGGGCGACGGGCAAGCTGCGCCCCGACCTCACGGTGCTGCTCGACGCCGATCCGGGCCAGCGCGACCACAACTCGTCGGTGTCGGTGAACGACCAGTGGCGGGTCCAGACCCTGCTCGCGGAGATGGCCGCGGCCGACCCCGACCGGTACGTGGTCGTCGACGCCGACGGCACCGACGACGAGGTCGCCGCACGCGTTCGCACGGCCGTGCTGGCGGTGTTCGTCGGCCGCCTGTCCGGGCTCGCCCCTTCGGAGCCGGCCGAGCGTCCGGAGCTGGACCACAGCACCCACGCGGTGGCGACGGCCGACGTCGTCGAAGGCGCCGTCGCGGAGGCCGAGCTCGCGCCCGCGCAGGAAGTGTCCGAAGTGGACGCGAAGTGACCGGGCCGATCGGCGTCTGGGCCGAGCTCGTGGGGCAGGAGCCGGCGGTCGAAACGCTGTCGACGGCTTCGTCGGCGGCCGCGAAGATCGTGGCGGGCGAGCCGGTTCCGCCGGGCGCGATGACGCACGCGTGGCTGATCACGGGCCCGCCGGGGTCCGGCCGTTCGGTCGCGGCGCGCACGTTCGCGGCCGCGTTGCAATGCAGCACCGGCACCGGCTGCGGCGCGTGCCCCGGCTGCCGCACGACGATGGCCGGTACCCACGCCGACGTCCGGCTCGTGGTGCCCGAAGGCCTGTCGATCTCGGTCGCGGAGATGCGCGCGCTGGTGCAGGCGGCCGCGCGGCGCCCGACCACGGGTGAGTGGCAGGTCGTGATCATCGAGGACGCCGACCGGCTCACGGAAGGCGCGTCGAACGCGCTGCTCAAGGCCGTCGAGGAGCCACCGGAACGCACGGTGTTCCTGCTGTGCGCGCCGTCGGACCACCCGGACGACGTGTCGGTGACCATCCGCTCGCGGTGCCGTCTGGTGACGCTGCGGACGCCGCCGCCCGAGGCCATCGCGCAGGTGCTGGTGGCGCGCGACGGCGTCGATCCTTCACTCGCGCAGTGGGCCGCGTCGGTCTGCGGCGGCCACGTCGGCCGCGCGCGCCGGCTCGCCACGGACGACTCCGCGCGCCAGCGCCGCGCCACCGTGCTGCGGATCCCGACGGGCCTGCGCCGCCCCGCCGACGTCTTCACCAGCGCCGACCAGCTGATCAGCGCCGCGGAGGCCGACGCCGGCGAGGAAAGCAAGGCCCGCGACGAGAACGAACGCTCCGAACTCCGCACCGCCATGGGCGGCGACGGCATCGGCAAGGGCGTCGCCGGCGCCAAGCGCGCGGCCGAGGCCGCCGTGAAGCAGCTCGAAAAACGCCAGAAGTCCCGCGCGACCCGCACCCAGCGCGACACGCTCGACCTCGCGCTCGTCGACCTCGCCGGCTTCTACCGCGACGTCCTCGTCACCACCACTCACTCCGGCGCCACGCTCAACCACCCGGACCACGCCGACGACATCCGCGCCGCCGCCGCGGCCTGGACGCCGGAATCCACGCTGCGCCGCCTGGAAGCCGTCCTGGAGTGCCGCGAGGCGATCGAGCTGAACGTCAAGCCGCGCATCGCCGTGGAGGCCATGGTGACGACGCTTCGCCAGGGCTGACCGCACCGACGACAACGGCCCGGCCACCGAGAAGGTGACCGGGCCGTTTCGCGTGGCAATTCAGTCGCGCGGATGCGGTGAAGGCTTGCGCGGTGCGTCGTCGGAGTGGAGTTTCACCGGCGTGGCAACGCGGCGGCGGTTCGGGAACGCCGCGACCATCACGACGCCCATCAGCAGCATCGCCGTGCCCGCCCAGAAGAGCGGCACGGTGTCGTACGCGGTGCCCGTGTAGGCGAGGTTCTTCACCGGCCCCTTGGGCGCCGGGCCGCCGGCGGCGGGGGGAGTCACGCCGGTCGTGCCGCAGACGACGCCGCCGGTGGGGGCGTAGGCGCGCGCGACCTGTTCCCCCAGGGACAGCTGCGCCAGGGACGACGGGAGGTTGTCGCCGGCGCCGGCGGGGAGCAGGGTCTTCAGGTTCTTCGTCGGGAGCACCTGGAGGTCGAACAGCCGTGCCGACGCGCCGAGCTGGTAGCCCTTGTACGGCGTGGTCGCGGCGGAGCCCTTCTGGTCCAGACCGGCGATGGACAGGCGCAGGACGCCGAGGTCGAGGACGGTGCCCGCGGTGTCGCCGACCTGCTGGATGCCCTTCGTCAGCGTGGACACGAGGCCGCCGACCACCGGGATCGAGTTGAGCTGCCCGAACTTGTCGCTCAGCCCCGCGAGCGGCAGGCCGATCGGGATGTCCTCGGTCGGGTGCGCCGCGTCGAGCGTGTACAGCGTCTTGCCGCCGGCCTGGATGGTCAGCACGGGCGCGGTGTAGTCGACTTTCGAGGTCTTCTCGTCGCCGGTGGAGGTGACGGTGAGCGTCGGCTGGCTGGCGACCTTGATCGACAGCTCCAGCGGCGTGCCCTTGAGGATGTCGATGTCGGCGGCCTGCAGGGTCGACGACGACTGCACCGCCTTGTTCTTCGACCCCGGGATGTCCACGAGCTTCACCTGCGAACGCGACGACAGTGTGTTCGGCAGGCTCAGCAGCGAACCGGTGCCGTCGGCCGCGGTCTGGCCGCCGCCGGACAGCAGGCCGCCGAGGCTCTGCAGGCCCTTGGCCGGGTCGAAGCCCTGGGCGAGCTGCGTGCCCTGCGGCAGGTTCAGTCCACCGTTGCCGAGCAACGGGATCTGCGGCAGCGACGGGATCACGTTCAGCAGCGAAAGGCTCGCCACCGACGTGCTCGCGTCGGCGATCGTGTCCACGCACGGGCCCAGCGAGTCGCTCCAGCGGGCGTGCGCGGTGCCGTTCAGCACGCCGATGTTGAGCAGCGGGTTCGACGGTGCGTTGAGCCCGCCGGACAGCGGCTTGGGGTTGTCCGGCAGCGCGGTCTGCACCACGCTGCCCGGCGTCTGCGGCGCCTGGCCGCCGACGGCCACCCCGAACGGCGACGCCTGCGCGATCGACTTCTCGTACGCCAGGTACGCCTCGGAGTTCGCCGATGCGCTCGACAGGCCCATCCCGGCCTCCAGCGCCGACTGCTTCGGCAACGTCTGCCCGAAGCCGGGCAGGATCGTCGACGTCGGCACGGAGTTCGGCAGCAGGCGCAACACGCCCAGCGCCGTGCCCGCGTCGCCCACCGCGTGGCCGAGCGGCTGCGGCCCGATCGGCGCGGACGCCGGGGGCTGCGTGGGGTTCGCCGGCTGCGGAATCGGCGTCGTCGGGATCTCCTGCGCGCTCGCCGGCGCGGCGATGAGCAGCAGCAACGCCGCTGCCGCGGGCAGGGCCACCGCGCGGGGCAGTCTTCGCCGCATGTGCCGAGTCCTCCAGGTAGGCCGGGCGGGGAGTGAGACCGAGGTCATAGGACCCTAACGACGCGGCCCCCGCAAGGTGACGCCAACGGCCTCCGCTACACTTGTTCCCGTCGGACGGCGCCAGCCACCCGACATGCCGCCTTAGCTCAGTCGGCCAGAGCGATTCACTCGTAATGAATAGGTCGGGGGTTCGATTCCCCCAGGCGGCTCCCAGGTCAGGGCCCATCCGAGACTCCTCGGATGGGCCCTGATTCGTGTGGTGGGTGTCCACCTGAAGCCGGTTGGTTCAGTTCGAGAAGATCACCCGTTGAGGGGACATTTGTCCTCGGGCTCACGCGCTGCGTTCGGCGAGTAGCTCCAGCCCGCCGGGGCCGAGCCGCAGCGCGGAGGGGACCAGCTCCGTGGGCTCGTGGGGCGAAGCGAGCACCTGCTCCCGGACGGTGTCCGCCAACCCACTGCCCCCGCGGACGACGAACATCTCGTCCGGACACGTCAGGCCGACGAGCAGGTCGCCACCGCCGAGGTGCGGGCCAGCTGGGAGTACCGGTCGGGCAGGGCGACGGCGGCCGCCGCCGGCAGGTTCTCCCGGGTGATCGACACCAGCGCGTCCTCGCCTGAACCGCGGACCGCCATCTTCAGCCCACGGGCCAGGGCGCCGTATCCGACGTCGAACAGCGTCTCGAGCGGCCGGCCCATCTGATCGTGCTGATGCCGGGTCACGTGGTGCATCCCGATCTTGCCCTGCGGAGTCCGCGCCACCACCGCGAGCGCGACCGACAGCCGGCCGGGTACGGGCGGCCGGTGCGGCAGCGTGTCGAGCAATCCGGCACGTGGCGACGAGGCGCTCCACAGCACTGGCAGCAGTTCCTCGGAGTTCTCCTGCTCACGCGCTTTGTGCGTTTCTGCCCTCACGGTGCGCCGCGGCGAAGGCGCGCTCCCAGTCATCCGGCGCGGGGCGGGCGAAGCTGTAGGTGCACTCGGCTTTGCGGAAGTTCTTGGCCATGAGCTTCTGGTCGGCCATCGACGGCTGCCATTCGCTGGACACCGCCGAAACCGCGGAGCCGCGCACTTTGTGCTGCTGCCGGACGCTCGCCCAGGCCTGCTCGCCCCGCACCGAAGCTGACGACGACGATCTCGGCCGTCAACACCGCGCTGGCGATCACGTCGTACGCAGTGGAGCCGGAAGAGCCGAAAGACAACCGCTGAGTCGGCCATCCGGCCCGCGGCTTCGGACCGGAAAGCCGATGCTGCCGCGAATGCGCCCGGATTGACTCGGTGGCATGAACGAAATCGGGAAAACCGCGATCTGGTTCGCGGCGATCGCGGCGGCACTGGCGACCGTCACCGCGTGTGCGCCGGACGGGCCGGAGCACGTCAAGAACGTCGCCTACGACACCGGCGCTCTCGGCAAGGCCGACGCCGACGCGCGTCTGCCGGCCTGGGTCCCCGACGACGCGACGGCCGTCACGGAAGCCATCCGCACCACCGGGTCCGAACGGATCCTGCGCTACACGCCGGGCGCCTCGGGCCTGCCCGCGACCTGCGTCAAGGGTCCCGCGTCGGCGACCCCCGCGACCCTGTCGGCCGATTGGTGGCCCGCCGGCCAGGAACGCAGCACCGCCCGCGTCTGCGACACCGACTGGCACGTCGTCGCCGACCAAGGGCTGATCTACGCGTACAAACCGGAGACGCTCGACCAGCGTCGGTGAAAGACGGATCGGGCTGCCGAGGCGTGGTGCCCGGCAGCCCGATCCGTGGAGTCCGAAGTGGTCAGTCCTCCGGCGGGGTCAGCTCGATCACCGTGGCGGTGGCTTCGCCGCGCGGGGTGCGGTAGGTGATCTTGTCGCCGGCCTTGGCGCCGACCAGGGCGAGGCCCAGTGGGCTGTCCGACGTCACCGAGTCGAGGTCCTCGCCGGGGAGGGTGACGACGTTGAGCACTTCCTCGTCACCGTCGGCGAAGCGCAGGGAGACGCGCGTGCCGTCGGGAAGCAGGTTGCTGTTGTAGGCGCCGTGTTCGAGCTTGGCGGCGACGTCGGAGATCTGGCGCTCCAGCCGCGCGGCGGCCTCGGCCCGGTCGATCACGTCGGCCTGGTCGGCCGCGTCCCCCGTGCGTTCCTGCTCGCCGGGCTGCGGCGCGAGCGCCGCCCGTTGCGCGCGCAGGTCGGCTATTTCCTTCTCCAGCTGGCGGCGCGCCGCCTCGCTGAGCCCCTTGTCCCCTGAGATCACCATGCCGGGCATTGTCCGCTGTGCGGACCGGGGTGGCCAATCCGCTTTTTCACCCGAGAGGGCGCGATGGGACGTCTGCCCTAGGATTCGGGGCTGTCGTCCTGAATAACGTAACGAGGATCACCGTGACCGCCGTACCCGGCCGCAGCGCGCAGCTGTCGCCCAACCAGCTGCAGAAGCAGGAGCAGATCGTCGAGGCCGCACGAGTCGTGCTCGCCAGAGACGGGCTCGCCGGCTGCACGGTACGCGCGATCGCCGACGCGGGCCCGCTCACGAAGAGCGCGATCCATTACTACTTCGCCGACATCGACGTGCTCATCGACCGCGCGATGGCCGCCCACATCACGACTTTCGCCACAGACCTGCGTGCTGTCGGGGAGAAGTTCGACGACCCGCGCGAGCGCCTGTTCGAGGTGACCAAGGCGTACCTGGCGGAATTCGCGGAGCGGCCCAACGGCGCGTTCCTGTGGTTCGAGTACTGGATCGCGGCCGGGCGGGCGCAGCACCCGCAGGCCATCGACGCGATGCTGACGTCGATCACCGAGCTGTTCGCGGAACTGCTGGCGCCGCTGGACGTCGACGATCCGCGGGCGCGGGCCCGGGCGTTGCTGAGCTACCTGCTCGGCGCCGTGGTGCAGCAGCGGGTGCGGCCGCGGCCGTTCGAGAGCCTGCGCGGTGACGTCGAGGCGCTCTGCTTCGCGGGTTATCGCTGACGCCACTTAGGGTGCTGGCATGCCTCTGTTCTCCTTCGAGGGCGCCAGCCCGCAGGTCCACCCGGACGCCTGGATCGCCCCCACCGCCACCTTGATCGGCGATGTGACCGTCGAGAAGGACGCTTCGGTCTGGTACGGCGCCGTGATCCGCGCCGACTTCGGGCCGATCATCATCCGCGAGGGCGCGAACGTGCAGGACAACTCCGTGATCCACTGCGGCGGGACACTGACCGAGGTCGGGAAGAACGTGACCGTGGGGCACCAGTGCCTCGTGCACGACTGCACCATCGGCGAGCAGGCGCTGATCGGCAACGGGTCCACCGTGCTCGACGGGTCCATGATCGGTGCGCGGTCGCTGATCGCCGCGGGCTCGACGGTCACGCCCGGCACGGAGGTGCCCGAGGAAGTGATCGCGATGGGCAGCCCGGCCAAGAAGTTCGTGCCGCTCACCGATTCGGCGCGGATGTGGGTTGAGCACAACGCCGGGATCTACCAGGAGCTCGCGCGACGGCACCGGGAGGGCTCCAAGCCGGTCTGACGTGCACTAAACTCCGGCACGCAGCTGCGACTGGCGCCATCAGAGGTGGAGCACCACCGGGAAGCGACGACGAGGCCGGCACCGCGCGCCTGGGTGCCCCGGCCGGTTCAGAACCGGAGACGTGATGACACACCAGCCCTCCCTTTCGACGCTCGCCGCCGCCGACCCGCAGATCGCCGGGCTGGTCGAGGACGAAGCGAAGCGTCAGCACGACAAGATCCGCCTGATCGCGTCGGAGAACTACGTCTCGCGCGCGGTGCTCGAGGCCACCGGCACCGTGCTGACCAACAAGTACTCCGAGGGCTACGCCGGCAAGCGCTACTACGAGGGCCAGCAGTTCATCGACCCCATCGAGAACCTGGCGATCGAGCGCGCGAAGTCCGTGTTCGGCGTGGACCATGCCAACGTGCAGCCGTACTCCGGCTCCCCGGCGAACCTGGCCGCGTACCTGGCCTTCGCACAGCCCGGCGACACCGTGCTCGGCATGGCCCTGCCCGACGGCGGCCACCTCACCCACGGCTGGTCGGTGTCCGCGACGGGCAAGTGGTTCAACGCCGTCCGCTACGGCGTGCGCAAGGAAACCGGCCGCGTCGACTTCGACCAGGTGCGCGACCTGGCCCTGGAGCACCGCCCGAAGCTGATCTTCGCCGGCGGCACGGCCATCCCGCGCACCATCGACTTCCCGCGCTTCGCGGAGATCGCGCGCGAAGTGGACGCCGTGCTGGTGGCCGACATCGCCCACATCGCCGGCCTCATCGCGGGCGGCGCGCACCCGTCGCCGGTGGGCCACGCCCAGGTCATCACGACCACCACGCACAAGACCCTGCGCGGCCCTCGTGGCGCGATGATCCTTTCGGACGCCGCACACGCGAAGGCGATCGACAAGGCCGTGTTCCCCGGCCTGCAGGGCGGCCCCCACAACCACACGACTGCGGCCATCGCGGTCGCGCTGGGTGAGGCTGCGCAGCCGTCCTTCGCCACCTACGCGCAGACGATCGTCGCGAACGCCGGGGCTCTGGCGTCGGCGCTGCTCGACCGCGGCTACGACCTCGTCTCCGGCGGCACGGACAACCACCTGCTGCTGATCGACCTGACGAACAAGAACGTGGCGGGCAAGCCGGCCGCCCAGGCCCTGGACCGCGCCGGGATCGAGCTGAACTACAACACGGTGCCCTTCGACCCGCGCAAGCCGTTCGACCCGTCGGGCATCCGGCTGGGCACCGCGGCCATCACCACGCGGGGGCTGCTGCCGGAGCACCAGGTGCAGGTGGCGGAGTGGATCGACCGGACGGTCGTGGCCGCGGCCGGGTCCTCTCCGGACGCGGAACTGGACCGGATCGCCGCTGAGATCCGGGAGTTCCTGGAGCCGTTCCCGATTCCGGGTTACATCGCCTGAGTCTGCCTTTCGCTGGGCGAATGGTCCCCTCGTGCTTGGTGGTTGGCGCGGGGGGACTGTTCGCGCCGCGGACCTGGCGCGAGGGGACGGTTCGGGCTGAGGTTTGGTGCGAGGCGTCCGTCGGTGCCGTGTTGACGTCGCGAGGGGACTGTTCGCGCGGCGGGTTAGTTGTGAGGGGACCGTTCGAGCTCGAAGGTTTGGTGCGAGGGGTGCATTGGTGCCATGTCGACGCCGCGAGGGGAAATGTTTGTGCGCCGTCGGCGTTGCGAGTGGACCGTTCGCGGAGCGGACGCGGTGCGAGTGGACCGTTCGTACGGTGTCGATGTTGTGAGGGAGCCGTCGTTCCGGCTGGCGCGCGGGTCCAGCTGTGCCGAGTGTGCGGCGGGACCGCTCGTGTCGTCGGCTTGGTGTGAGGGGACCGTTCGCGCCGCGGGCTAGGTGCGAGGGGTCCCCTGGCGCCGTGTCGGTGTTGCGAGGGGACCGTTCGTGCTGTGCCGGCGGCGCAAGGTGAGCGGTCGTGGCGGTGGGTGAGAGGGTCGGTCGGGTTGGCGGTCGTAGCTGTCCAGTCGTGCCGAGCGGGTGGTGTGAGGGGACCACTCGCGCCGCGGACCTGGCGTGAGAGGACGGCTCGTTTCGCGGGTTTGGGCGCGAGTGGACCGTTCGTGCCGTGGTGGTGGTGCGAGGGGACCGTTCGCGTGGCGAACGGGCCCGCCGGCGGCTGGGAGCGGAGCCGTCAGAACGGAGCGAGTCGGCGGCGGGCCGGGCGATGATGAGCCCATTTCGCCTCTTCGCCTGCCGGCCGTGTTCCTGCCGACGGGGCTCGTCGTGCGGTATCGCGCCGTTGATCGGGAGTTGGTCGGGTCTGCGTTGGTGGATACGCCGCGACATCTCGATGAGCTGGCCGCGGACATCGCGCGGCGTGGGATTCTCACCCCGCTCAGGCTGGGGTTCAACGAGGAGTTCGCCATCCTGGACGGCAATCACCGCATCGCCGTGGCGGTGAGGCTGGGGCTCGGCGAGGTGCCCGTCGCGCTGGTGGAGGAGCCGCGGAGTCCCCGGCCGGGTCATGCGCGGCCCATGCGGGAAGCCGACTTCGCCCTGCTCAGAGGGCACCTGTAACTCCCTGCGAGCAGCATCACACCCTACTTGCTTGCCTCATACAAGCTTTCCGGGAACAGTTGCAACCTGAAAGTAGTTGATGGATACAAGCAACTGCTCGACCAGACTTGAGGGAGTACCAAGATGACCGCCACCATCACCGCGGAAGGGGGCACCGGCAAGCTGTCGCACCGGCAGATCCTCACCGTGTTGTCCGGGCTGATGCTCGGCATGTTCCTGGCCGCGCTGGACCAGACCATCGTGTCGTCGGCGATGAAGACGATCGCGGACGAGCTGCACGGCCAGAGCCTGCAGGCGTGGGCCACGACGGCCTACCTGATCACCGCGACGCTCTCGACGCCGCTCTACGGCAAGCTGTCCGACCTGTTCGGGCGCAAACCCATGTACCTCACGGCGATCTCGCTGTTCCTGGCCGGCTCGATGGCCAGCGGGTTCGCGAGCTCGATGTACGAGCTGGCCGCGTTCCGCGCGTTCCAGGGCCTCGGCGCCGGTGGGCTGATGTCGCTCGCGCTGGCGATCATCACGGACATCACGGCGCCGCGGGAGCGGAGCAAGTATCAGGGTTACTTCATGGCCGTGTTCGGGATTTCGAGCGTGGCGGGACCGGTCGTCGGCGGGTTCTTCGCGGGGCTGGACTCCTTCGCGGGCATCACGGGCTGGCGCTGGGTCTTCCTGGTCAACGTCCCGATCGCCCTGGCCGCGCTGGTCGTGGTGAGCAAGGTGCTGAACCTGCCGCACACCCGCGTGCAGCAGCGCGTGGACTTCCTCGGCGCCGGCGCGCTGACGGTGGGGCTGGTGCCGCTGCTGATCGTCGCCGAGCAGGGGCGTGAGTGGGGCTGGGGTTCGCCCGGGTCGCTTGGGATGTACGCGATCGGGCTCGTCGGTGTGGTGCTGTTCGTCCTGCAGGAACGCCGGATGGGCGACGCGGCTCTGCTGCCGCTGCGGCTGTTCCGCCGGCCGGTGTTCCGGGTGGCCACGCTGGTCACGGTGATCCAGGGCGCGGGCATGTTCGGCGCGATGATGTCGCTGCCGCTGTACCTGCAGATCGTGAAGGGCGCGACGCCGACGCAGGCGGGCCTGCAGATGCTGCCGCTCACCCTGGGGATCATGGTCGCGAGCCTCGGCTCCGGTGCGGTGATCTCGCGGACCGGCCGCTACAAGGTCTTCGCCGTGGCCGGCCTCGGGCTGATGGCGGCGGCGCTGTTCGGACTGTCGACGATCGGCGCGGCCACGTCGCTGGGCGTCGTGATGGCGATCGCGTTCGTGATCGGCCTGGGCCTGGGCGCGTCGATGCAGACGCTGCAGCTGGCCGCGACCAACGACGTCGCCCCGCAGGACATCGGCGTCGCGACCTCGTCGGCCACGTTCTTCCGCCAGATCGGCGGCACGGCGGGGACGGCGGTGTTCCTCTCGATCTTGTTCGGCACGGTCGGTGACCGGATCACGGCGGCGGTGCGCTCGGCGATGGCGACCCCGTCGTACGTCGCCGCGCTCGCCCAGCACCCGGAGTTCGCGCAGCAGATGGCCAACGGCGGCGTGGACGTCAACGACACCTCGTTCCTCGCCCACCTCGACCCGGTGCTGGCCCGCCCGATCCTCGACGGGTTCGCCGGCTCGATGAGCACGGTGTTCCTGGTCGGCGGGATCGTGCTGACGGTCGGGTTCGCCCTGGTCTGGCTCCTTAAGGAGAAGCCGCTTTCGGACAAGTCGGCGATGGAGCAGCGTTCGGAGCAGGAAGCGCTCGCGCTGGCGCACTGAAAAAGATCAACGAAAGGGCCGTTCACCCCAACCCGGGGTGAACGGCCCTTTCGCGTGTTTTCGGTCGCTCTCAGTGAGCGGGACCGTCGACCTCTTCCTTGGCCAGCCGGTCCTGCTCACGCTGGTACGACCGCGAAATCTCGGCCTCGGCCTCCGCGCGGCCCACCCACGACGAGCCCTCGACGCTCTTGCCCGGCTCGAGGTCCTTGTAGACCTCGAAGAAGTGCTGGATCTCGAGCTTGTGGAACTCGTTGAGGTGGTGGATGTCGCGCAGGTGCTCCAGGCGCGGGTCGTTGGTCGGGATGGCCAGCACCTTGTCGTCCGGACCCTTTTCGTCGGTCATGCGGAACATGCCGATGGCGCGGCAGCGGATCAGGCAGCCCGGGAACGTCGGCTCCTGCACCAGCACGAGCACGTCGAGCGGGTCGCCGTCCTGGCCGAGCGTGTCGTCGATGAAGCCGTAGTCCGCCGGGTACTGCGTCGCCGTGAACAGGGTCCGGTCCAGCTTGATGCGACCGGTCTTGTGGTCGACCTCGTACTTGTTGCGCTCCCCCTTGGGGATTTCGATCGTGACGTCGAACTCCACGGCCGTCCTCGCTGCTTCTCGAATCTCGGTATCCCACACGTCGTGGGCGGCAACCGTAATCACCTCATTGACGTCACTAGTGTGGACTACGCGCTGCCGCCGGGTCCCATGGATGTCGGCTAGGCAGCATGTGACCTTGGCCCCTTCCGGGCAGGTGAGAAGGAGTGGTGGGTGCCGGACAACGACCAGCCGATGTGGCCCGAGGGTGACGAGGACACGTCGTCGCGCACCGGTGGCGCGACGGCGCGCTTCCCCATCCCCAAGCCCGGCCAGACCGTCACGGACCGGCTCGCCGTGCCGAACGTCACACCGCCCACGGGTTCTTCACCGGGCTCCGGCGAGCGTCCGCCGGGGTCTTGGTTCAAGCCGAACGTGCCTCCTGAACTGATCCCGGGGCTGAACACTCCGGTCGAGAAGCGTCCCGGGCAGCCGGGTCAGCAGGGACAGCCGAGCCAGCCGGGGCAGTCCGCGCAGATGCGACAGCCGGGACAGCCGCGGCAGGACCTCGCCGACCGGCTGGGGCCACGGCCGGGCGAGCAGCCGCGAGCGCCACAGGCCCAGAACCAGCAGACGCCGGGGCAGCAGCAGCAGGGCGAGCGGAGCCAGACCCAGCAGGGGCAGGGCCTGTTCGGTCAGCAGGATCAGGGCAGCCAGCCCCAGCAAGGCCGGCAGCCGCCGCAGGGGCCAGGCCGCCAGCAGCCCGGCAACGCGCCGTGGGGCCAGCAGCAAGGTCAGCCGCAGCAGCAAGGTGCGTCCCAGCAGGGCCGGGAGCAACAGGGTCAGGGCCAGCCGGGACAGGGCCGGCAAAGCCAACAGCAAGGCCTTTGGTCGCAAGGGCTGCCACTGGACCGCTCGGAGGGGCAGCGGTCCGAGGGGGAGAACCAGCCGGGGCAGCAGGATCGCCCGGAAGGTCAACGGTCGCAGTCCCAGCAAGGGCAGCAGGACCGTCCAGACGGCCAATGGCTGCAGGGGCAGAGCCAGCGAGGCCGCCAAGACGGCCATGGGCCGCAGTCCCAGAACCAGTTGGGGCAGCAGCAGGATCGGTCGGAGGGGCAGCGGCCGCAAGAGCGGAACCAGCAGGACCGCTCGGATGGCCTGTGGTCACAGGGTCCGAACCAGTCAGAGCAGGCGCAGGACCGCTCGGAGGGCCTGCGGTCGCAAGGTCCGAACCAGCCAGGGCAGGCGCAGGACAGCGCGGAAGGCCAGAGGCCGCACGGGCAGCAAGGCCGGCAGCAGGACCGCACGGAAGGTCAGAACCAGCCGGGGCAGAACCAGCAGAGTCAGGAGCTGTCCTCGTCGGAGCGGTCGCAGCAGGGGCCGTCCGATCAGTCGACTCAGCAGTTGCGGGTGCCGCCGGCTGTGCCCTGGGTGCCGGTGGAGCGGCCGGCGCGCCCGGGTGAGGGTGAACGGAACCGCGACGAACAGAACCGTGGCGATCAGGGCCGCGGAGAGCAGAACCAGGGCGACCAGAACCAGAGCCAGAACGAAGAGCCGCGTCTGGGCGGGGCGATGTTCCAGGCTGCCGAGCCGTCGAAGGAAGAGGCGGGCGAGGGCGCCGGACCGGCCAACAGCGACAGCGGCACCGAGTACATCGACGTGTCCAAATGGGACGTCTTCCGCAATGAGCAGAAGCGCGAGGAACCCCAGCGCCAGCAACAAGACCGCCAAGAATCCCAGCGCCAGAACACCGAGTCCCCGCGTGAAGAACGCTGGGACGTCTTCCACACCAACCAGAGCGGCAAGGAACCCGAAGGCCCGCGCGAAGCACCCCAGTGGGACAGCCTCCAAAACCCAGGCTCCCGCGGCCTCCCGGAGCCGCCGCGGGGTGCGGTGCCGCCGGCGTCGGGGACGCAGGCGCGCCCGGTGCGGATCGAGCCGTCGGGCGGGCAGTTCCCGGCGGAGGCGACCGTCGGGATCGAGCGTCCCGCCGAAGGGTTCGCCGGCGGCTACGACGACCAGGAAAGCGGCGAGGCGCAGCGGGAGACCCCCGCGGATGAGCCGAAAACCAAGAGGGGCAAGAAGAAGTTCATCGTCCTCGGGCTGGTCGTGGTGCTGGTGCTCGCGGCGGCCGGGGTCGCGTCCGCGATGCCGCAGGTGTCCAACCGGCTCGGCCTTCCGTGGGCGCCGAATGCGCCGAAGGGTGACAGCCCCGACCCCGCGTCCGTGACGCTCGCGTTGCACGGCCCGGAGACGTCGGGCCAGGGCCCGAGCGCGAGCGGCGTCGCCTCGGCGCTGGCCGGGCCTGCCGGTGCGTCGGCGCTTTCGCAGCTCAGCGGCAGCGTGATCGACCCCGCGACCGGCTCCGTCCTGTGGGACCACAGCTCGGCCACGCCGCTGACCCCGGCATCGACCACGAAGATCCTCACGGTGTCGGCCGCGCTGCTGTCGATGGACCCGACGAAGCGCATCGTCACCAAGGTCGTTCAAGGCTCGACGCCCGGCACGGTGATCATCGTCGGCGGTGGCGATCCGTCGCTGACGGCGCTGCCCATCGGCACCGACTCGCCGCTGTACCCCGGTGCGGCTCACGTGGACGACCTCGTCGCCCAGATCAAGAAGGCCGACCCCAGCGTCCAGAAGGTGCAGGTCGACGTCAGCGCCTACTCCGGCCCCACCACCGCCCCGGGCTGGGAGCCCGGCGACGCGCCGTCGACCTACGGCGCGCCGATCGTGCCCGCGATGGCCGACGGCGGCCGCCTCAACCCGTCGGTCGACGAGACGCCGCGGTCGGGCAACCCGGCGACCACGCTCACCCAGCTCGTCGCCGACAAGCTCGGCGCGCAGGCCGCCGGCACCGCCAAAGCGCCCGCCGACGCGAAGGTCGTCGCGCAGGTGCAGTCGGCGCCGTTGCCGGACCTGGCGTACGCGCTGCTGCAGATCTCCGACAACGTCCTCGCCGACGCCCTCGGCCGCCAGGTCGCCATGACCGCGGGCGCCGAGGCGTCGTTCTCCGGCGCGGCCGCGTCCGTGAAAAAGGTGCTGGCCGACCACGGGTTCGACGTCACGGGCCTGCAGCTGTCCGACACGAGCGGCCTGTCCAACCAGAACAAGGTGCCCGCGCGGCTGCTCGCGCAGGTGCTGGCCGAGGCCGCGGCGCCGGACGGCAAGAACCCGGACACCCCGAAGCTGCGCCCGCTGCTCGCGGGCCTGCCCGTGGCCGGCAGCCCCGCCGGCACACTCGCCAGCCGCTACGCCACGCCGAACTCGGCCGCGGGCAAGGGCTGGGTCCGCGCGAAGACGGGCACGCTCACCGGCGTCAACACCCTCGCCGGCTACGTGCTCGACAGCGACAACCGCGTGCTCGCGTTCGCGTTCATGTCCAACGGCTCGGAGAAGAACCCGGGCCAGGCCGCGCTCGACGTGCTGGCCACCACCCTGCGGAAGTGTGGCTGCAACTAGGCGAATCGGTTGCGGATTCAGTCGGGCAAAGTGCCCTCGTGCAGGTAGCGTCGGACAGGTGAGCCAGGAAACCGAGACCCGACGGCGGCCGATGGTCGACTGGGACCTCGCGGCGTCCACCGGAGCGCGGTTGGTGCGCGGTGGTCCGCAGGTGCCGAAGGAAGAGGCCGCGCGCGCGGTCACCGACCTGCGTGACCTCACGGCCGAGGCCGAGGGCCACGTGCGGGAGCTGACGGGCCTGGGCAGGGACCTGCCGCTGCTGCCGGGCACGGTCGTCGACCGGCCGGGCTGGGTGCGCTCCGCCGCGTCGGGGCTCGAAGCGCTCACGGGCCGCGCGCTGCCCGAAGCGCAGGGCGGCCCGCTCGGCCCGATCCTGGCGTCGGGCGCGGGCGTGCAGACGGGGCTGGTGCTGTCCTTCCTCGCTTCGCGCGTGCTCGGCCAGTACGACCCCTTCGGCGGCCCCGAACGCGAAGGGCAGCTGCTGCTCGTCGCGCCCAACGTGGTCGCCGCGGAGCGCGCGATGAAGGTGCACGCGCACGACTTCCGGCTGTGGGTCTGCCTGCACGAGTGCACGCACCGCCTGCAGTTCACGGCCGTGCGGTGGCTGCGCGACTACTTCGCCGACGAGGTCGAACGCCTCGTCACCGGCATCGCCGGCCACTCCGCCGACGGACTGTCCGATCTCGTGGGCCGCCTGCCCGAGGCGCTGAAGCAACGCGGCAAGGGCATCGGCATCGCCGAACTGCTGCAGTCGCCGTCCGAACGCGCGATCTTCGACCGGCTGCTGGCCCTGTCGACGCTGCTCGAAGGCCACGCCGACTACGTGATGGACGCCGTCGGCCCGCAGGTCGTGCCCACCGTCGACGTGATCCGCTCGCGCTTCAGCGCGCGGCGTCAGGGCGGCGGTGTCTTCGACCGCATGCTGCGCGCGTTGCTCGGGCTCGACGCGAAGATCCGCCAGTACGAAGAAGGCGCGAAGTTCACGAAGCACGTGGTGGACGCCGTCGGCATGGAGGGGTTCAACGCGGTCTGGCGGTCGCCGAACACGCTGCCGACCCGGGCCGAGATCAGCGATCCCGCGGCCTGGGTGCGGCGCCTGCACGGGTGAGCGCGCTCGCGGCGGTCCGCCGGGCCGTGCGGGAGTTCCTGACGACGCACACGCCGCCGCCGGAGGTGTGCGTCGCCGTGTCCGGCGGGGCGGATTCCCTTGCCCTGGCGGAAGCCACGGCATACGTCGCGCGCCACCTGAAGCTGCGTACGCGAGCGCTGATCGTCGATCACGGGCTTCAGGACGGCTCCGCCGAAGTCGCCGCGCGAGCCGCTGTGGCCGTGAAGGAGCTCGGAGTGGATGCGACGGAGATCCTCACCGTCGACGTCACCGGCAAGGGCGGCCCCGAAGCCGCCGCGCGCACCGCGAGGTACCGCGCGCTGCGCGAAGCAATGCCCGACGGCGAAGGAGGACTCGTGCTCCTCGGCCACACCCTCGACGACCAAGCCGAAACGGTGCTGCTCGGCCTCGGCCGCGGCTCCGGACCGCGGTCGCTGGCCGGCATGCGCCCGCTCGACCCGCCGTGGGGCCGGCCGCTGCTCGGCGTCACGCGGGAGCAGACCCGCGGCGCCTGCGCCGAGCTCGGCGTCGAACCGTGGCAGGACCCGCACAACGCCGATCCGCGCTTCACCCGCGTCCGCCTCCGCACGGAAGTGCTGCCGCTGCTGGAAGACGTGCTCGCCGGTGGCGTTGCGGCCGCGTTGGCCCGAACGGCCGCACAGCTGCGTGACGACACCGAGGCGTTGGACACAGTCGCGGACAGGATTCTCACCCGCGCGGGCGGGCCCGAAGGGCTGGCCGTGACAGTGCTCGAAGCCGAACCCGCGGCACTGCGGAGACGGGTTCTCCGCAGGTGGCTGCTGGGCTCGGGCGTGCGCGAACTCACCGACGCGCACCTGCGCTCGGTCGACGCGCTCGTGGCGCGCTGGCGCGGGCAGGGCGGCGTCTGGCTGCCGGGCAACTTGGAGGCGCGCCGGTGCCGTGGCAGGCTCTCGCTGTCCGGACCCGAACCCACCACCCGAGGGGAATGACCGTGTACGAGGGCGAGATCGCCTCCGTGCTCATCACCGAGCAGCAGATCAAGGACAAGATCGCGGAGCTGGCGGCCAAGATCGCCGCGGACTACCCCGAAAACGGCCAGGGTGACCTTCTCCTGGTGGGCGTGCTCAAGGGTGCCGTGATGTTCATGACCGACTTCGCCCGCGCTCTGCCGGTGCCGACGCAGCTGGAGTTCATGGCCGTGTCGTCGTACGGCTCCTCGACCTCGTCGTCGGGTGTGGTGCGCATCCTCAAGGACCTCGACCGGGACATCGCGGGCCGCGACGTGCTGATCGTCGAGGACATCGTCGACTCCGGCCTCACGCTTTCGTGGCTGCTGAAGAACCTCGCGAGCCGCAACCCCGCGTCGCTCGAGGTCGTCTCGCTGCTGCGCAAGCCGGAGGCCGTGAAGGTCGACGTGCCGGTGAAGTACATCGGCTTCGACATCCCCAACGAGTTCGTGGTCGGGTACGGCCTCGACTACGCCGAGCGCTACCGCGACCTGCCCTACATCGGCACACTGGACCCGCACGTCTACACGTCCTGAAGCCGGGGCTGAACCTCGCGGGGCCTTCGAACGTGTCAAAGGTGGTAACGCGCAGGCGGTGTTGCGGCGATCACACACAGCGGGGAACCTGGGGTTCGCCGATCGCGTCATAGGTGCCGACCTGGTGCGTTAACCTATGCGAAGACCTACTGCCAAGCGAGCGGGGAGCTCGCGCGGGGGAACGGAGAGAGGGCAATGGGCAACAGCAGCTTGGCCGATGCCAACGCGTTCAAGAGCGCCGCTGTCAACGGCCAGGTCGGCATCGACCCGGACGCCGCGCAGACCGCGCTCAACAAGATCCGCACGGGCAAGGACGCGGTCGAAGCCCTGCTCAACAGCGCGGGTTCGCTGGCGCAGCCGCCGAAGCTCGGCGCGAATCCCGTCGGCCAGGCGATGGCCGAGAAGTTCGTCCAGCGCGCCGACGGCGGTGGCGACTCCTACTCCGCGGCCCTGCAGAACCTGCTGAGCCAGTACGAGGCGGCCGAGCAAGGCATCCTCACCGCGATGGCGCGCTACCACGAGTTCGATCAGTCCGCGGCCGACCCGTTCCGCAAGGCCTGACGAGGGGGATCACGAAGTCATGGCTGGAAACCACGACAGCAGCAGCTACGGCCAGCAGCCGCCGGCGCAGAACGCGCCCGCGAGCGGGTCTGCGGTTCCGCTCGGCGACAACTCGGTCTCGCAGAACATCGTCGACTCCGCGCGCGATCGCGCCGGCGGGTTCGAGATGGGCGGCGACCGGGCGATCGCCAACCCGCCCAACTGGAACGCGCAGGAGAGCCACCAGCTCTACAACGGCGCGATCACCGACAACGACCCGGGCACGGCCGAGGCCACCGGGCAGCAGTGGACCAAGCACGGCACCGAGCTGAAGACCGCGTCGGACGACCTGTTCAACGCCGTCGCCGAGCTCGGCAACGCGTGGGTCGGCGAAGGTGCCGCGGGTGCGCAGGGCGCGCTCGTGTCCATCGCCAACTCGGGCACGCAGGCCTCCGACGCCGCGCACACGATGGCCGACCGCCTCGCGAAGCAGGCCGCGGCCGCCGCCGAGGTCAAGAAGATGCCGGCGCCGCTCGACTACGACCCGAAGCAGGCCATGTCCGCGGCGCTGGCCGGCGGTCCCGCCGCGCTCGCCGCCGACCAGAAGGCCCAGGCCGACGCCGCCAACGACGTCAAGGCCCAGCAGGTCGCCTTCTTCAACGCCTACACGCAGTCGATGAAAGAGGTCGACAACACGACCCCGAGCTTCGGCCCCGACTCGCTCGGCATGAAGCCCACGCCCACGCACTTCAACGGCAACGACTTCGGCAACGTCGGCGCGGTCTCGGCGCCGGTCGGCGCCGGTGCTCTCGCCGCCGGCAGCTACGGCGTCGGCGGCGGTGGCACGGGCTACTCGGGCTACTCGGGCCACTCCGGCAGCAGCGTGGCCGCGGGGACGTCCGGTGCGGGCGGCCCGCTGGTCACCGGCAACTCGGGTACCTACGGCACGTCGGGCTTCGACGGCGGCATGGCCGCTTCGGCAGGCGCGGGTGCCGCGCCCGCCCCGGCACCGGCTCCGGCCGCGCCGGCCGTGTCCGCCGGTGGCGGCGGCGGTGGTGGTGCCGCTTCGGCGCTCGGCCTGAGCGCGCTGGGCGGCGGTGCCGGCTTCGCGAGCGCCAAGCTCGGCCAGGGCTCGCGCAGTGGCGCGCGTAAGAACGAGGAGAGCACGTCGGCGGCCGCCGAGCACCAGAGTGCCCAGGGCGCCGCGCCCGCGCAGCAGCAGGGCGTGGTCTCGGCCGGCGGCACGATCGGTGGCCAGACCCCGCCGGGCATGAACCCGATGGGCGGCGGCATGGGTGGTGGCATGGGCGCCCACGGCGGCCAGGGCCAGGAGGACCAGGAGCACACCCACGCGTCCTTCCTCATCGAGCCGGACCCGGACGACGCCTTCGGTGCCAACGAGGCCACGCCTCCGCCGGTGATCGGTGCCTGGTCGGACGACGACGACAACTGACGGACTTCCCGCGGGCGCGCGGCCTTCCCGGCCGCGCGCCCGCGTCTGTCTCTGATCGTCTGTCTCGGACACGGCGCAGCACCACCGACAATTTCTTGAACACAACGTCCTGAACACAAGGTGTGACACGGGGTTTGGGGGTTTGGTCGATGCCGAACGCGGAACTGCTCACCCCGCTCGAGGTGGACTTCCTGTGGGAGTCGGCCGCGCTGGGTGAGCTGCCCTACCCGCTGCGGATCCGTTCGCACGGCGCCACCGTCGACGAGCGCGACGCACTGCGCGCCCGCACGCTCGGCGGCCTGGTCCAGCGGGGTCTCGCCGACGGCCGCGGCCGGCCCGCGCCGCACGTCGAGGAGTACTTCGGCATCCTCGCCGCGCCCGACACGAGCCTCGACACGGTGCAGCTGCTCGATCCCAGCGCCGAACCGCTGCTGGCCGTGGCCGGCGTCGTCGGCGAGCAGGGCCTGTTCGCCGTGCAGGACCAGCGCGGCCTGCACCTGCAGCCGTGCCCGGCCGACGGCTTGGCCACCGCCATCGTCTCGCTCCTGCCGGGCGCGCCGCGCGGCACGGAGAAGTCGATCACGGTGCCGCTGGAGCAGCTCGTGGGCAGCTCTGGCGTCGACTTCATGCAGCGGCGCGGCAACCAGGTCGACGCCTCGGGCCGCGCGAGCGTGGACGAGGACCGCAAGGCACTCGCCCGCCTGCACGCCCAGCCGCGGCTGCGCGGCGGGCAGATCGGTGCCAACGCGCGCAATCGCCTCGGCGGGCGCAGCCGGTCGCCGGTGCTCAGCTGGTTCGACACGGAGACCGGCCGCTACTTCACGCAGGCCACCCGCGGTCGCGACGGGCGCGACTGGATCACCATCGCGCCGGCCGACGCCGCGACCCTGCGGCACCGTCTCGGCGAGATGATGGCCGGCGCGGCGGGGCAGGAGAGCGCGGCAGCGTTCTGAGGAGCTGCTGGTAGTTCAGCACTTCAGGCCGTTTCTGCCCGGGGTTCGCTCGCGCTACGCTGAGCAAGAGATCGATCCTGGAGGGTGAGCACCACCGCATGCACCAAGAGTTCTTCTCGCCGTTGGCGTTCGACTTCCTCTGGGAGTCCGCGGGTCTCGGCGAGCTGCCCTACCCGCTGCGCGTGCGCTCGCACGGTGCCACGGAAGACGAGCGCGTATCGCTGCGGCACCGGGTCGACGTCGAGCTCAAGGCGCGGGGCGTCCGCGACGCGCGCGGCCGGCTCGAACCGCCCGTGGACGAGTGGCTCAACCTGCTCGCCCGCGCGCCGATCTCGCTCGACGCGCTGCACATCCCCGAGTTCCAGGCCCACCCCGTCGCGCTGCTCGCGGCCGGCGACGGGCGGGCCGCCGGCGTCGTCGCCATCCAGGACGCCGACGGAATCTGGCTTCGGGAGACCCCGGCCGACGGCCTGGTCTCCACGATCGTCGACCTGCTGCCCGGCGGCCGCCGCGGCAGCGAGGCGTCCGTCACACTCCCGTTGGACGAGGCGTTGCACACACGCCCGATCCGCGTGCCTGTCGCCGCGGGCGGCCTCGGCGGGGCGGAGGAGAAGGGGCGACGGGCCAAGCGCCAGTCGCTGAGCGAGCGCGCGACGGTCGACCCGCGCGAGACGTACGCGCTGATCTCCGGCCAGCCGCGGCTTCGCGGTGGTCAGCTGGCCGCGAACAGCCGTACCCAGCTCGGAGCCCGGCAGCGGTCCCGCGTGCTGGGCTGGTTCGACACCGCCACGGGCCGTTATCTGAGCCTGTCGCGGGCGGGATCCGATGGCCGCGAATGGGTGACAGTGGCGCCCGCTGACCCGATGACGCTACGGACGCGACTCGGTGAGATGGTGGCTTCAGTGGCCGCCGACACACGCTAGGGTGACGCGAACCGGCACGATCCGGGAACCCTCATGCCGTATTGCCCGTTGACCTGCGTGAGGCTCACAAGGGTCGATCGTCCGGACGGGCGGTACCCTGGTGGGACTGGCCCGGGCACCACGGGTTGTCAACATCGTGATGGCGGGTATCACAGGAGCCGCCCAACCAGGGAGGGTCGAGGCCGCAAGGGCCGAGTCGTATGAACCGGAAGAGCGTGCTCAGGAACCCACTGCTGTGGATCGTCGCAGGGTTGCTGGCGTTGTTCGCCTACAACACGATCTTCGACAGCGATCGTGGCTACACCCAGGCTCCGATCTCCGTGGCAAACGCGCAGATCGACGCGGGTCACGTCAAGGAAGCCAGCATCGAGGACAAGGAACAGCAGGTCAAGCTGTCCTTGACCCAGAAGATCGACGTCAACGGCACCCAGACCGACCAGATCGTCGCGCAGTACCCCGCGAACGCGGCCGTGAACATCTACAACGACCTCGTCTCCGCGAAGGTCAACGGGCAGCCGGTCAAGTTCGACACCAAGGTCACGCAACAGAGCATCCTGACGCAGATCCTCATCTTCGCCATCCCGCTGGCCCTTGTCCTGGGCCTGCTCATGTGGATGATGAACAACGCGCAGGGCGGCGGCAACCGCGTCCTCAACTTCGGCAAGTCCAAGGCCAAGCAGCTGAACAAGGACATGCCGAAGACGACGTTCGGTGACGTGGCGGGCGCGGACGAAGCCGTCGAAGAGCTGTACGAGATCAAGGACTTCCTGCAGAATCCGGCGCGCTACCAGGCACTCGGGGCGAAGATCCCGAAGGGCGTGCTGCTCTACGGGCCGCCCGGTACCGGTAAGACGCTGCTCGCGCGAGCCGTCGCCGGTGAGGCGGGCGTGCCGTTCTACACGATCTCCGGTTCCGACTTCGTCGAGATGTTCGTCGGTGTGGGTGCGTCCCGCGTCCGCGACCTGTTCGAGCAGGCCAAGCAGAACGCGCCGTGCATCATCTTCGTCGACGAGATCGACGCGGTGGGCCGCCAGCGTGGTGCCGGCCTCGGCGGCGGGCACGACGAGCGCGAGCAGACGCTGAACCAGCTCCTCGTGGAGATGGACGGCTTCGACGCCCGCGGCGGCATCATCCTGATCGCGGCCACCAACCGGCCGGACATCCTCGACCCGGCGCTGCTGCGCCCGGGCCGGTTCGACCGCCAGATCCCCGTGTCGGCGCCGGACCTGCGCGGCCGCAAGGCGATCCTCGAGGTGCACTCGAAGGGCAAGCCGATCGCGCAGGGCGTGGACCTCACGAGCCTGGCCAAGCGCACCGTCGGCATGTCGGGTGCGGACCTGGCCAACGTGCTCAACGAGGCCGCGCTGCTCACCGCCCGCCAGAACGGGCACGTGATCACCGACGTGGCGCTCGAAGAGTCGGTCGACCGCGTGGTCGGCGGGCCGGCGCGCAAGAGCCGCATCATCTCCGAGAAGGAGAAGAAGATCACGGCCTACCACGAGGGTGGGCACGCGCTCGCCGCGTGGGCGATGCCGGACATCGAGCCCGTGTACAAGCTCACGATCCTCCCGCGCGGACGCACCGGCGGCCACGCCCTGCTCGTGCCGGAGGACGACAAGCAGCTGATGACCCGGTCGGAGATGATCGGCCGCCTGGTCTTCGCGATGGGTGGCCGCACGGCGGAGGAGCTCGTGTTCCACGAGCCCACCACCGGTGCCTCCTCCGACATCGAGCAGGCCACGAAGATCGCCCGCTCCATGGTCACCGAGTACGGCATGAGCGCGCGGCTCGGCGCCGTGAAGTACGGCCAGGAGCAGGGCGACCCGTTCCTGGGCCGCTCCGCGGGCCGGCAGGCCGACTACTCGCTCGAGGTGGCGCACGAGATCGACGAGGAGGTGCGCAAGCTCATCGAGACGGCGCACACCGAGGCGTGGCACGTGCTCAACACCTACCGCGACGTGCTCGACAACCTGGTGCTGGAGCTGCTCGAGAAGGAGACGCTGCAGCGCAAGGATCTCGAGCGGATCTTCGCGACCGTCGAGAAGCGCCCGCACATCACCGTCTTCAACGAGTTCGGTGAGCGCACCCCGTCGGACAAGCCGCCCATCAAGACCCCGGGCGAGCTGGCGATGGAGCGCGGCGAGCCGTGGCCGCCGCCGGAGAAGGAGAAGCCGGTCCTGCAGCCGGCGCCGACGCCCGTCGGCACCGCCGCGGGTGCGGGTGACCTCCCCGGTGGTCCGCCGTACGCGCCGCCGACGCCGCCCGACCCGAACGCCAACCCGTACGCTCCGCCGCCCAACGGCGGCCGTCCGAACGGTGGGCCGAACGGCACTGGTCGCTGGCCCCAGTCGTATGGTGGTCAGCAGCCGGGCGGTCCGGCAGGCGGCTACAACCCAGGTGGCCCGAGCGGTGCGCAGAGCGGTCCGCCCAACTACGGGGCGCCTCCGGGCTGGACCCCGGCGACGTCCCCGGGCAGCCAGCCGTGGCGCCCCGCCGAAGACCGTCCGCGTGAGCAGGGCTGGTTCGCCGACGGCGCGAACGGCCAGCAGCCGGACGAGGGGCAGCAACGGCGTGACGTGGACGGACCAGACAAGCACTAGCGACGACGGCCTCCGCCCGGTCCCGGTCTTCGACCAGGACCGGGCGGAGCGCGCTGTCCGGGAACTTCTGCTGGCCTGCGGCGAGAACCCCGACCGCGACGGCCTGCGCGACACGCCGGCCCGCGTGGCCCGCGCCTACCGCGAGATGTTCGGCGGCCTCTACACCGACCCGGACGAGGTGCTCGCGAAGACGTTCGACGAGTCGCACGAGGAGCTCGTGCTCGTCACGGACATCCCGATGTATTCGAACTGCGAGCACCACCTCCTCCCGTTCCACGGCGTCGCCCACGTCGGGTACATCCCCAACGCCAACGGCAAGGTCACCGGGCTGTCCAAGCTCGCCCGGCTCGTCGACCTCTACGCGAAGCGGCCGCAGGTGCAGGAACGGCTGACGTCGCAGGTCGCCGACGCGCTGGACCGCAGGCTGGAGCCGCGCGGCGTGATCGTGGTGATGGAGGCCGAGCACCTCTGCATGTCGATGCGCGGGATCCGCAAGCCCGGTTCGCTGACGGTCACGTCGGCGGTGCGGGGGCTGATGCGGACTTCGGCGACTTCGCGCGCGGAGGCGATCGAGCTGATCAAGGGCCGGCGCCCGTGATCCCGGGCCTGCCCCGGCCCGGGCGGTGCGCCGTGATGGGCGTGCTGAACGTGACGCCGGATTCGTTCTCCGACGGCGGCCGCTACCTCGACCTCGACCAGGCGCTGGAGCACGCGCGCGACATGTGGGCGCGCGGGGCGGACCTGATCGACGTCGGCGGCGAGTCGACGCGGCCGGGCGCGCTGCGCGTGGACGCGGAGACCGAGGCGGAGCGGGTGCTGCCGGTGATCCGGCAGCTGGCGTCGGAAGGTGTCGCGCTGTCTGTGGACACGACGCGTGCTTCCGTCGCGGAGGCGGCCGTCGAGGCCGGGGCGCGGGTGATCAACGACGTGTCCGGTGGGCTGGCCGACGCGAACATGGGGCGCGTCGCCGCGGAGTGCCGCGTGCCGTGGGTGCTGATGCACTGGCGCGGGCACAGCAAGGACATGACCAAGCTCGCGACGTACACCGATGTCGTGGCCGAGGTGCGCAGCGAGCTTCAGTCCAGAGTGGACGAAGCGCTCGCCGCGGGCGTGGACGAAAGCGCGATCGTGCTCGACCCCGGGCTCGGGTTCGCGAAGCACGCCGAGCACGACTGGGCGCTGCTGCACGGCCTGGATTCGGTGCTGTCGCTGGGTTTCCCGGTGCTCGTGGGCGCTTCGCGCAAACGGTTCCTCGGCCGGCTGCTGGCCGAAAAGGACGGTGAGCCGCGGCCGCCGGACGGGCGGGAGAACGCCACCGCAGCGATTTCCGCGCTGGCCGCCGCGGCCGGGGCTTGGGGAGTGCGCGTGCACGAGGTGGGCGCGTCACTCGACGCGGTCGCCGTCGCGGCCGCGTGGCGGAAGGGGCGGGCTGATGGCTGATCGCATCACGTTGACGGGGTTGCGGGTGTTCGGCCGCCACGGCGTGTTCGAGCACGAGAAGCGCGACGGTCAGGAGTTCATCGTCGACGTCACCGCGTGGCTCGACCTCGGTCCGGCCGCCGCGTCCGACGACCTGACCAAGACCCTGCACTACGGCCAGCTCGCGGAGCTGGCCGCCGGGATCGTGGCGGGCGAGCCGTACGACCTCATCGAGAGCGTCGCGGGCAAGATCGCCGACGAGGTCATGCGCGACTCGCGCCTGAACGCCGTCGAGGTCACCGTGCACAAGCCCTCGGCCCCGATCCCGCTGACGTTCGACGACGTCGCGGTCACCGTCCGGCGCGAGCGGTGAGCCGCGCCGTCCTCTCGCTGGGCTCCAACCTCGGCGACCGGCTGGCGTACCTGCGCATCGCGCTGGACACCGTCGGGCCGGCGCTGGTGGCCGTGTCGAGCGTGTACGAGACGAAGCCGTGGGGCGTCGAGGACCAGCCGGACTTCCTCAACGCCGTCTGCGTCGTCGACGACCCCGCGCGCGACCACTGGGCGTGGCTGGAGGTGGCGCAGGCCGCGGAGCAGGCGGCCGGCCGCGTCCGCGAGCTGCGCTGGGGGCCGCGGACCCTCGACGTGGACGTGGTGACCGTCGACGCCGTGGTTTCCGACGATCCCCGGCTGCTGCTGCCGCACCCCGGTACGCCGGACCGCGCCAGCGTGCTGATCCCGTGGCTGGAAATCGAACCGGACGCGGTCCTGCTGGGCCACGGCCGCGTCGCGGATCTCTTGCGGGCTCGGCCGGAGAACGACAAAGCGGGTGTCGTCCTCCGGCCGGACCTGCGGCTCGCTTAGACCCATCGAGCTCCCCGCGGGCGTGGTGCCCCGCCTGGGGCGAGGTTCCAGGCTCGCCGACGCAGCGGCTGTCGCCGGATTGGGGCGGTGGCCAGTGCGCCGGTGTGTGTCGCGCCGGAGGACTCAGCATTCGCCGGACCTGCGGCTCGCCTAGACCCGCCGGGGCCGAGCGACCCGCGGGCATGGTGCCCCCGCCTGTGGCGAGGTTCCAGGCTCGCCGCAGTGGCCGTCGCCCGGTTGGGGTGGCGGCCATCGCGCCGATGGGTGTCGCGGGTGGACGCCGGACCTGCGGCTTTGGTGACTCGGCGCCGTTCACCGGCCGTTCACCGATTCGGCGGTAACGCAGTCGGGCCCGCCCTTACTCAGACCGCAGCGCCGCCAGCAGGAAACCCACCTCGGGCTGGGCGCTCGGGATGGGCGGCCAGCCGTTGATGATCGCCAGCAGCTGCCAGTAGCGCTCGGCCCTGGGGTCGCCGCCGGAGGCGAACTTGTCGGCCAGGGCGCGGCGGAAGGCCGGGTCCGCGGGGTCGTCGCCGGTGCCGGCCGAGGCCGTGGCGATGGTGTCGGCCAGTTCTCGGCCCTGGGGTGAGTCGGGGCCGACACCCTCGTCGAGGGCGGCGCGGGCGGCGGTGGACCAGGCGAACCAGTTGTCGCGCTGGGCCTGTGTGACCTCGGTGGCCGCGCCGGCGTCGCGGTCGGCCGCGTGGCGTTCGCTCATGCCGCGGATCAGGCGGCGGAACTCCGGGTCCTGCACGAGCTCGGCGAACTCGAGCCAGGCCTCCAGCTGCTCGGGCGACGGGTCGTCCGGCAGCTCGGGCTTGGCCGAGCCCATGCGCTCGTAGAACTCGGGGTCCACGTCGAGGCCCTCGGTCATCTCGGCCCAGAACTCGTCGACCAGGCGCTTGCGCTCTTCGTCGGACATCTGCGCGAGGCGGTTCATCAGCTTCACTTCCTCCAGTTTGGAATCTCTCTTCGCCACCGCCCGCAGCACGGCCCGGCGCAGCCGGAGCCTGCGGATCTGCTCGTCGAGGGCCTCGACGTGGCGCACGGCCAGGTCGCGCACCGACGACTCGCGCTCCAGGACGCGAGCGACGTCGGCGAGGCCGAGCCCCAGCTCACGCAGCGTCCGCACCAGCTCCAGCCGGGCGAGCGCGTGGGCGTCGTACAGCCGGTAGCCGGCGTCGGTGCGCTCCGTGGGCGGGAGCAGGCCCTCGTCGGAGTAGAAGCGGATGGTCTTGACCGGCAGCCCCGTCCGCCTGGACAGCTCGCCGATCGTGAAGACCGCGGTGGCACCCACACGACGCATGGTGGAGTCTCCAGCCACTGGAGGGTCAAGTGCTCTCGGTACGGTAGACCCCATGCACTTCACCCGGCCCCGTGAGCTGGTGGTGGCCGCGGTTCTCGGCCTCGTCCTGGTCTACGTCGTCTTCCAGCTCGCCTACGGTGACCTGCCCCGACTCCCGACACTGGCAGGAGTCACGTTCGCAGTACTCGCTGTGATCGAGGCGATCATGGCTTACACGATCAGGTCGAGAATCAAGGCCGGACGGGTGACGGCGTCGATCGGCATCGCACGCTCAGTAGCGCTCGCGAAGGCGTCCTCGTTGGCCGGATCCTTCATGACAGGGGGTTGGCTGGCAGCGTTCGCGTACGTTTTTCCCCGACGTGACGAACTCGTCGCCAGCGTCTTCGACACCCGTGCCGCGGTGGTCGGCGCGGTGTGCTCCGCGATGCTCGTAGCTGCGGCTTTGTGGCTCGAGCACTCCTGCCGGACCCCTCCCGGCGACGAGCGGCCGGACAACCGTTCGACGACCGGTTAACGACCAGATCCTGCCGCTCGAAGTACCGACTAGGTCTCGTTCGGATCACTAGAAGGTACGGTGTCTGTCATGACCGGCGTGGGTGACGACTCGCGCGGCCGCCTTCTGGGCAGGCCGTGGCTCGTCGTCGGATTCGTCCTCGCCATCGGAGCCACTCTCGCACTGGTGCTCAGCGACGACCTCCGGTTCCTCCGGTTGGGAATCATCGCAGCCCTTTGGGCCGCCTTGATCGGCGCCTTCCTCGCCGTGAGGTATCGCAAGCACGCGGCGCACAGCGAGGACGCGGTCGCCGAGGCGCAGGCGGTATACGAACTGGAACTGGAACGCGAGATCGCGGCTCGGCGTGAGTACGAGCTGGAGATCGAAGCCGAGACGAGGGAGTCCGCGGAGGCCAAGTCGCGCGAAGAGCTCGACGCGCTGCGCGCCGAGGTGTCAGCGCTGCGCGAGAGCCTGCAGTCGCTGTTCGGCGGCGAGGTGCTGCTCGAACGCGTCGCGCTCACCGCGCAGGCCACGCGCATGCGCTCGCTCAACGACGACCAGCGGCTCGTGTCCGCCGGCTCGGAGTCGAAGAACGGCAACGGCAAGAAGCCCGCGCAGCTGATGGCCCCGAAGAAGCCGGTGGTCGAGGTCAGCAACGACCGGCCCACCGAGCTGATGGACCGCGTGCTCGACACCCCCGGCACCGACCGGCGGCGCAAGCCGGCCAACGGCACGGGCCAGCACGGTCCCGGGCAGGGCCAGGGGCCGAACGGCAAGCCGCCCGCTTCGCTGAACACCCAGCGCACGCAGCAGCTCGCGCGGCCGAAGCAGAACCGGCCGAAGCCGGCTCCGCAGCCGTCGCCCCAGCCCCAAGCCGAGCCCGAGTCGGCCGCCGCGCGCGCCGTGAAGGCCGCCGAGCTGCGCGCCGAAGCCGCACGCCGCCAGGCCGCCGCCTCCGAGTCGCAGCCGACGCGCACCGTCGCGCCGGTCGCGAAGCCCGATTCGCTCGAGGAGACGCGCCAGGTGCCGCGGGCCGAGGTTTCGCGCCCGGGCATGCGCCGGGTGGAGCCGCCGGTGTCGCGCGCCGAGGCGTCTCGGCCGGATCTGCGTCGCGTCGAGGCGCCGGTGTCACGGGCTGAGGCCTCTCGGCCTGACTTGCGCCGGGTGGAGCCCCCGGTCTCGCACGCTGAGGTGTCTCGGCCGGACCTGCGCCGCGTCGAACCGCCGGTGTCGCACGCCGAGGTGTCGCGCCCCGACCTGCCCCGCGTGGGCCGCCAGGACCCGCCGACCGGAGAGTCGACGGCCGCGTGGAAGCCGGCCTGGGACGCGTCCGCCGACTTCGGCGACCGCCGCTCCTCCGGCGACACCCCGCCGAAGCCCCGCGAGGCCACCGCGTCGCGCACCGACCTCCCGCCCGTGGCGGAGCCCCCGGAGCCGTCGCACACGGAACCGGGCCAGCGCAAGCCTTCGCGCCTGGAACAGTTCTCGCGCACGGACCTGTCACCCCTGGCCGACTCCGCCCCCGCGACCAGGCACGGCGCCCACTCGAACCCGGGCGACGAACCCGAGGAGCCGGTCAACCCGACCTTGCCGGAATCGGTCCGCAGCACCGTCACCAAGAGTTCCGGCGGCCGCCGCCGCCGCTCCGACGACGAACCGGCCGAAACGCCCGGCAGCGGCCGTCGCCGTCGCCCAGACGGCGAGCCCCCCGCGTGGGAAGGCATGGTCACCGAGCGGGCTTCGCAGAGCCGCCGCAACGTGCCCCCCGTCGACGCCCCCGAGGACACCCCCTCTCGCGGCCGCCGCTCCGCCGACCCCACACCGGCCAGCGGCTCCCACGCGGCGGGCCGGTCGGTCACGGAACTCCTGGCCGCCAACGGCGCCGCCGAATCCGCCCCGCGCCGCCGCCGTCGCGCGGAGGACTGAACCGCACGGAAAGCCCCGGCCCAGCATGGATGGGCCGGGGCTTTTCGCTGTGTACAAGCCTTCTGGCGGCCCGCACGCCTCACGGGCTCGCGGGCTCGCCGCTTGGCAAACGCGGGGGTGATGGCAGCGCCGCCTCACTACGCCCGCGGGACCGGGGTCGTACGGCCGGTTCGACCCGAGCCGGAGGCGTCGCCGCCGGTAGCTGCCGGCCCGCCGCGCGGCAGGCGACGACAGCAGCGCCACTGCGCAGTCGTCGGTGACCCGAGAACGGCACCGAAACACTGGCCGGGCAGCGTCCCTGCGCTGGGCCGCTCGGCTGCTGTGGCCGGAGCAGGAGAGCGCGTCGGTTAGCGGCGCATTCGTCGCTGCGCCAGGAGCCAGTGGCCCGAGCCCGAAGGAACTCGCGCGGCAACGGCGGCCGGAGTCGAAGAGCGCGGTCGCTCTTCGAGCCGGATTCATCGTTGAGCCAGACGCCTGGGCCTAAAACCTGCGGCGCTTGCGCGGCAATCGCACCCGAGGCCGGTGGGGGCGGGCTGAGCCGGGTTCTTCGCGGAGCCAGAAGTCTGGAGCGGGGCTTGCGCGGCAACGGCGGCCGGTGCCGTCGCCGGTGCGTTCGGGCCGAGCCGGATTTGTTGTGTGGGTGGCCTCTCCAGCCGAAACACCGAGCCCCGAGATCATCGGTGAAGCCCGCGCAGCCGAGGCCACGGCGGGAAAACCGCGGCCTCGAAGAGCCACAGCCAGCACCGCACACCTCACCCCCGTATGGTGACCGCTCGTGAACGGAACCCTCCCCACCACGAAGGGCTCAGCGGCGAGACCCGGTGCTCGCCTTCCGCGTCGGGTGACGGTGTTCTTGCCCGTGGTCGGGTTGATCGTCGTGGCGTTGTGTGGCCTGTTTCTGTTCGGGCTGGCCACGGCGCGCGTCGGGGTGGGGGCGGTCGCGATCGGGGTGCTGGCGGCGCTCGTGCCGGTGGCGGTGGTGGTCGCGGGGTTCCTGTGGGTGGATCGGTGGGAGCCGGAGCCCGCGAAGTTGCTGTTGCTGGCCTTCGCGTGGGGGGCGTGCATCGCGACGATCACCGCGCTGGTCATCAACAGTGGCGCCGAGGCCGTGGGTGACATCCTGCTCGGCAGTGGGAACGGCTCCAAGGTCAGCGCGCTCGTCTCCGCGCCGCTGGTGGAGGAAGCGGCGAAGGACGCCTTCGTGCTGCTCATCTTCTGGCGCCGCAGCGCGGAGTTCGACGGGGTGGTCGACGGGATCGTCTACGCGGGCTTCTCGGCGGCCGGCTTCGCGTTCACGGAGAACATCTACTACTTCGGCCGCGCGTTCGCCGAGTACGGCTTCGGAAACGGCGCCAACGCGGGTGTGCTCGCCGCGTTTTTCCTGCGTGGGGTGCTGTCGCCGTTCACGCATCCGTTGTTCGCCGTGATGGCGGGCATCGGGTTCGGGGTGGCGGCGCGCACGCGGCAGCGGTGGCTGCGGGTGGTCGCGCCGCTGGCCGGGTATCTGGCGGGCGTCTTGCTCCACGCGTTGTGGAACAGCGCGGCCACGCTGGGCGGCTCGAAGGCGTTCCTCACCGTGTACTTCCTGATCATGGTGCCGTTGTTCATCGGCGTGGTCTACGTGATCGTGCTGCAACGGCGGCGCGAACAGCGCATCGTGGCGGCCGCGCTGCCGAAGATGGTGGCCGACCGGTGGATCGCGAAGTCGGAGGTCAGCCTGCTGGCGAGTCTCTCGGGGCGCCGCGCGTGGCGCAGACAGGCCAGACGCGAATCCGGCAGAGCGGCGGCGCGGGCGGTCGGGCTGTACCAGGCGAGCGTTTCGGAGCTCGCGTTCCTGGGGCGCAACAGAATCCGCAGCGAAGAGGACCAGCAACGCCAGGACGAGCTGCTGCGCACCCTCAAAGCAGCTCGCGCCGACGCCGTGCGCCTCGCCACCACGGCCGAGCCGCGATGATCGTCATCCCCCCGGCGGGGTAGCTCGATCGAGCCGAAAAACCCGTGCTCAGCGGGGGTGCGGCGGCCCTCCGCCGCACAGATCTCCGAGACGCGATTAAATTACTTCCGCGATTGAACGACCGGGTGAAGCTCGTCACCAGAGCTCCGCGATCCGGACGCGACGGGGCTACTCTCGCGCCGTCGTCTGGTACCCGCGCCGTAAGAGCGGGACTGGAACGAGCCAAGGAGTTTCGAGCCATGAGCGTCCACAGGCGCACGCCATGAACCGACCGGCCCGCCTCGCGGTGGGCGTGGTCTCGGCCGGCCGGGTGGGCAGCGTCCTCGGCGCCGCACTGGCCAGGGCCGGCCACACGGTCGTCGCCGCGTCCGGCCTGTCGGCCGAGTCGCTGGCGCGGGCCGAACGCCTGCTGCCCGACGTCCCCCTGCTGCCGCCCGACGAGGTCGTCCGCCGCGCCGACCTGGTGCTGCTCGCGCTGCCCGACGACGCCCTCGAAGGCATGGTTCGCGGGCTCGTGGCGACGGAGTCGCTGCGGCCGGGCCAGATCGTCGTCCACACCTCCGGCGCTCACGGCGTCGACGTCCTGCAGCCCGCCGCACAGGCCGGTGCGCTGGCGCTCGCGCTGCACCCCGTGCTCACGTTCACCGGCCGCGCCGAAGACCTCGAACGCCTCAGCACCGCCAGCATCGGCGTCACCGCGGCCCCCGACGACGAGGTGGCCTGGAACGTCGGCGAGGCGCTGGCCGTGGAGATGGGCGCCGAGCCGGTGCGCATCCCCGAGGCCGCCCGCGCGCTCTACCACGCGGCCCTCTCGCACGGCGCCAACCACCTGATGACGCTCGTCGCCGACTGCACGGAGCTCCTGCGCGAAGCCGGAATCGGGCATTCGGAACGACTCGTCGCACCACTGCTGTCGGCCGCACTGGATAATGTGCTGCGCCACGGCGACCGCGCCCTCACCGGCCCGGTGGCGCGTGGTGATCTCGGCACCGTCCGCAAGCACCTCACCGTGCTCTCGGGAACGGAGCCGGCGATCGCCCCGGCCTACCGGGCACTGGCCCGGCGCACGGCCGAGCGGTCCCACGCCGCCGGCCTGCTCGACGCGGCGACCGCCGCCGAGCTGACCGACCTCCTCGACGACCCCGCCGAAGGGCAGACCCCGTGACCACACCGAAGTTCCAGCGCGCGACGCTCAACGCGTACCAGCCGCCCGAACACATCAGCCAGGTGAGCCGCGCGCTGCGCAGTGTCGGCCACAAGGTGGCGCTCGTGCCCACGATGGGCGCGCTGCACGACGGCCACCGCGAGCTGATGCGCCGCGCGAAGCGCCTGCCGAACACGATCGTGGCCGCGTCGATCTTCGTGAACCCGCTGCAGTTCGGCGCGGGTGAGGACTTCGAGGCGTACCCGCGGCGCATGGAAGAGGACCTCGCAACGCTGGGCGAAGCCGGCGTCGAGCTGGCCTTCACGCCGAAGGCGAGCGACCTGTACGCCGAGAACGCGATGGTGACCGTGCACCCCGGCCCGCTCGGCGACGAGCTGGAGGGCGCCGTGCGGCCCGGGCACTTCACCGGGGTGCTCACTGTCGTCGCGAAGTTGTTCAACCTGCTGCGCCCGGACTACGCGTTCTTCGGGGAGAAGGACTACCAGCAGCTGGTGCTGATCAAGAAGATGGTGGCCGACCTGAACATCGACACCCGGGTGATCGGGGTGCCGACGGTCCGCGAGCGCGACGGGCTCGCACTGTCTTCCCGCAACGTGTACCTGACGCCGGAGCAGCGGGAGGACGCCGTGGTGCTTTCCGCGGCGCTGACCGCAGGGGCGCACGTCGGCCGCGAAGGGGCCGAAGCGGTGCTGGACATGGCTCGCCGGACGCTCGCCGAGCGTCCGCAGGTGGAGGTGGACTACCTGGAGCTGAGGGGAACCGATCTCGGGCCGGCGCCCGTCGACGGTGAGGCACGGCTGTTGATCGCCGCCCGGGTGGGGAGCACCCGGCTGATCGACAACGTGGGAGTGCTGCTCGGACGGGCTGTGGACCATCCGAGCGTGGATCCGGACGCAGGGGAATAGGGAGAGTCCACGATGTACCGCACGATGCTGAAGTCGAAGATCCACCGGGCCACGGTGACGCAGGCGGATCTGCACTACGTGGGGTCGGTGACCGTCGACGAGGACCTGATGGAGGCCGCCGACCTCCTGCCGGGTGAACAGGTGTCCATTGTGGACGTCACGAACGGCGCCCGGCTCGAGACCTACGTGATCAAGGGTGAGCGCGGCAGCGGCGTGCTCGGCATCAACGGCGCCGCGGCGCACCTGGTGCACCCGGGTGACCTCGTCATCCTCATCTCCTACGGCCAGATGGACAGCGTGGAGGCGCTGAACTACGAGCCGCGGGTGATCTTCGTCGACGAGGACAACCAGATCGTCGAACGCGGGACCGATCCGGCCCACGCGCCGGAGGGGTCGGGGCTGCTGAGCGGCACCGTCACGCTGCCCGAGGAGGACACGATCGCCTTCCCGGTGGCCGAAACCGCCGACGCCCGCCGGCTCGACGCGTTGCTGCACGCGGAAAGCTGAGCCCGTAACCCACCGAGTCGGCGGCGAAACCGGGCCGCAGTAAAGGAAGTCCGCGTTGCTGCTCACCGTCGACGTCGGCAACACCAACATCGTCCTCGGCCTGTACGAGGGCCAGCGGCTCGTCGGCGACTGGCGCATGCGCACCGACGCGCGCATGACCGCCGACGAGCTCGCGCTCACCATGCGCGGCCTGCTCGGCCCGCACGCCGACGCGATCACCGGCATCAGCGCACTGTCCACAGTGCCCGCCGTGCTGCGCGAACTGCGCGTGATGCTGAGCCGCTACTACGCGCGGCTCCCGAAGATCGTGGTGGAACCCGGCGTGCGCACGGGCGTGCCGCTGCTCGTGGACAACCCCAAGGAGGTGGGCGCCGACCGGCTCGTGAACACCCTCGCCGCCCACCACCTGCACGCCACCGCGTGCGTGGTGGTCGACTTCGGCACGTCCACGAACGTCGACGCCATCTCCGCCAAGGGCGAGTTCCTCGGCGGCGCGTTCGCCCCCGGCATCGACATCTCTGTGGACGCGCTCGCCTCCCGCGCTGCCGCGTTGCGCAAGGTGGAGCTCGTGCGGCCGCGTTCGGTCATCGGGAAGAACACCGTGGAATGCCTGCAGTCCGGCATCCTCTACGGCTTCGCGGGCCAGGTCGACGGCCTCGTCAAACGCATTGTGCGGGAACTGCGCAGCGAGGAAACCGAGCCGGTCGCGGTGATCGCGACCGGCGGCCTCGCGCCGTTGGTGATCGGCGAATCGGAGACGATCAAGGAGCACGTCCCCGATCTGACGTTGCTGGGGCTGCGGTTGGTCTACGAACGAAACGTGCGCTAGTTCTGCGCGAGGAATTCCTCCCAGGTGCGGGTGCCGGTTTCCGCGTCGAGGTTGAGGTTGTCGCCGGCGCGGTAGGCGCGGCCGGCCTTGCCGGGCAGGCGGACGGGCAGCTTGGGGCGGCGCTTTCCGTTGGCCCGCAGGTAATCCTCCACGAGTTCACGCATGGTGTAGACCTTCGGGCCCGCCAGGTCGGGGACGCGGCCGGCGGGCGCGCCGAGGGTCAGTTCGGCGAGCCGGGCCGCGACGTCGTGGGCGTCCACCGGCTGGAACCGCATGCCGCCGGGCACGGGGACGACGGGCAGTTTCGCGGCGGCGCGCACCGCGTCGAGGCAGAAGCCGTGGAACTGGGCGGCACGCAGGATCGTCCACGGCAGCCCCGAGGCGATCACCGTCTTCTCCGCCTCGAACTTGCGCGTGAAATAGCCCAGCGGCACGCGGTCGGCCGCGATCACCGAGATGAGCACGAAGTGGCCCACGCCCGCGCGTTCGGCGGCTTTGACCAGGTTCGCGGTGGCCACGTCGTCACCTTTGGGTCCGCCGGCCAGGTGCAGCACCACGTCGACGCCGTCGACGGCGGCTTCCAGCCCTTCGCCGCTGAGCAGGTCGCAGGCGACGTGCTCGGCGGCGCCGGCGGGTGCGTGGCGGCTCAGAATGCGCAGCTTCGCGTCCCGCAGCAGCGGGGTGACGAGGGTGCCGAGCGTGCCGGTGCCGCCGGTGACGAGGATCGTGCTCATTTCTTCCTCCGTTCCGGTCACGTGACCGGGATTGTCGGTGTGTACTTCGGTGAACCCGCGCGACGGAGGAATGTGACACGTGGACGAAAAGGCCTGGTTGGCGCAGCAGTTCGAAGAGAACCGGCCGCGGCTGCGCTCAGTCGCGTACCGGATGCTGGGCTCGTTGAGCGAAGCCGAAGACGCCGTGCAGGAAGCCTGGCTGCGGCTCGACGGCGTGGACGCGCGGGAGATCGAGAGCCTGCCCGCCTGGCTCACCACGGTCGTCTCGCGCCAGTGCCTCAACCAGCTGCGCACGCGCGAACGCCGGCGTGAGGACTCGCTCGAGGCGCAGGTCTTCGAACGCGGCGACGACTTCGACCTCGAGGCGGAAGCGCAGCTCGCCGACTCGGTCGGGCTGGCGCTGCTGGTGGTGCTCGACTCGCTGGGGCCGGCCGAGCGCATCGCGTTCGTGCTGCACGACATGTTCGCGGTGCCGTTCGAGGACATCGCGGTGATGCTCGACCGCACACCGGCGGCCGTGCGCCAGATCGCCAGCCGCGCCCGGCGCCGGGTCCGCGGCGAGCAGCCGACGGCCGACGTCACGCGCAGCCGCCAGGCCGTGGAGGCCTACCTGGCGGCCGCGCGCGGCGGCGACTTCGAGGCGCTGCTGCAGCTGCTCGACCCCGACGTGGTGCTGCAGGCCGACGCCGCCGTGTCCGGGGCGCCGGCGCCCGTCGTGCTGCGGGGCGTCCGCAGCGTGAGCAAGGGCGCGCTGCTCGCTACGGCCCGCGCGCGGGGCACGCAGGTGGCGCTGGTCAACGGTGCGCCTGCCCTCGTGCTCGCGCCGCGTGGCCGGCTCGAAGTGGTGCTCACGTTCACCTTCGACGGCGACCGCATCACGGCGATCGACGTGGTCGGTGATCCCGAGCGGCTGCGTGCGTTGGAGATTTCGGTTTTCTAGTGCAGCACCTTCAACCCCACTGAGTCTTCTGCCCCGGCTCCGCCGGGGCGCGCGAGATCGCCGAAAGTCGGCTTCTTCCCTCCCGGTTTCGTCGGCCCGGGCCGAGGGCGCCGACCTCGATGACGACGTGCCCCGGG
>NZ_JBEYSJ010000047.1:0-67682 GCF_040704195.1 Amycolatopsis sp. NPDC047767 | reverse complement strand
TGTCCGGAATCGCGAACCTTCACAACATCCTTATGGACGTCTGACCGCAACACTAGCCCCACTAACCACAACACCAGTTACGAGACATCCCTTAGCTGTAGTGGCGGACGCGGCCGAGCTGCCAGGCCATGGTGAGACGGTGGCGTCGAACCGGATATGGTCGTGTGTATGACCCAAGACCGTCTGCTCGAGCTACAGCAGGCCCACTGGGGCCGTCGGCGTCTGAGCGCCCCAGCCACCACAAGAGAGCGCCGGCCGTAGCCGCTTGGAGATGAGCACCAGGACCATCCCCGGGAGGGTCCTGCAAGCATGCTCGTGAACGTTTTGACCGTCGTGGCATCCGCTCTGCCGACTTTGCCGGTTCCGTCTTCAGCTTCCTGAAGTACCACGCCTATTTCGAAGGCGGTTCGGCACATCGTCGACGTCCTTGGCGGTGATGGGCTCAAGATGATCGACACGGTACGCCCACCGTCGGGTCTGGCCAGGCAGCGCTACCGTCGCGCAAAGATGACGCGCAACTTGGATAGGGACGGAGCGCCGGGGCGGCGCTTCGCGATCGACGCCCCGGCTCGGCGAAGTTACAGATCGAGGTGACGTATCACGGCGTCGACCAGGCTCCGCACCAGTCCTGCGATGAGCCCGCTGACTGCGACGCGAAGCAGTGGACGGGGTTCGTTGAGGTTCACCCCGGGTAGTGGACACCGAGTTAGCAGGACGTGCCGTCCTGCTGGAAGGATGTCCTCATGCCTCCTCGCAAACGCCGGTCGTACACGGCTGAGTACAAGGTCGAGGCTGCCCACCGTGTGATCGATTCCGGCCGCACGATCAGTGAGGTCGCCCGTGAGCTGGGACTCGACGCGGGCATGTTGAGCGTCTGGGTCAAAGACGAACGGCGTCGGATCACTGCCGCCGAGGTCCACGGCGACAAGCCTTTGGAGGCGGCTGAGCGGGCCGAGCTGCAACGGTTGCGCCGGCAGGTCACCGAACTGGAGAAGGACAACGCCTTCTTGGTAAAAGCTTCGGCGTACTTTGCCGCGATGCAGAAGAACCGGCCCGGTTCGCTCTGATGGCCAAGTACGCCGGCCCCGACGAGTTCGCCGGGACCGCCGGCGCTTCCGATCCGAAGCGCACACGGTTCTCGGTGTTACGCATGGCGCGGCTGCTGGGCGTGTCGACGTCCGGCTACTACGCTCATGTCAAACGCGCCACGGCAACGGTCCTGACGCCTCGGCAGCGGCGTCGCGCCGACCTGGAGGCGAAGATCACCCAGGCGCACCAGGACTCCGACGGCACCTACGGGTCACCGCGGATCACCGCTGAGCTGCGTGACCAGGGTGAGGTGGTGACGGCGAAGACCGTCGCCAAGATCATGGCCTCGATCGGGATCGAGGGCATCAGCCCACGCACGTTCAAGGTGAAGACGACGGTGGTCGATCCGACGGCGTCATTCCCGCCGGATCTGGTCGAGCGAGAGTTCGATCAGGGTCGGCTGGACGCGGTGTGGTTTACCGATATCACGTACCTTACGTGCGGTGAGGGTGACATGTTCCTGTGCGCGATCCGGGCCGGGCACTCTCGGAAAGTGTTGGGCCACAGTGTATCTGACCGTATCAGCGCTGAGATGGTCACGGACGCCATCCACGACGCGGTCGCCGCCCGTGGCGGTGAATGTCGCGGCACGGTACTGCATTCCGACCGTGGCGGGGAGTTCACGGCGCATCTGACGGCACAAGCGTGCTTCCGGCACGGGCTGCGCCGGTCGATGGGCGAAACCGGGATCTGCTGGGACAACAGTCTGGCGGAGTCGTTCTGGTCGACGTTCAAAAACGAGCACTACTACCGACACGTGTACGCCTCGAAGACGGAACTCGTTGCCGCGGTTGACAAGTGGATCCGTTTCTACAACAGTAAGCGGCGGCACTCCGCGATCGGGATGCGCAGTCCCGACGACTACGAGAAGTCACTGCCAACAGCCGCATGAACTGCGTAAGCCCCTGTCCACCATTCGGGGTGAACCTCATTCGTGATTGCGGTTTCGAAACATGGTGCTCCTGTTGCTGTATCGGCTGCGCGGCGGCGGCGGGACCGCACCCCATCGGGTGCTCACCTGGTCGATACTCGCGCTTGCTGCCCCCTAGCCGCAACTTCCGCGAAGCACCATGAGAGCTGGCAGAGATGTCCATTCCAGCGGATGATCTCTCAAAATGTGCGACCAGTAATGACCATCTGAGCGGTATGCGCTACCATTTGAGCGGCCTTGTCGAGGTACCCGAGCTGGGTAGATAGCTCAGTCCATGACCCCTTAACCACGTTACCCCCTGACAGCTCGCAGGGCCGCTGAGATGGTTGATGAGTTTAGGAGGGTCCGTGGGATCGGTGACCGTCACCGCAAAGAAGCTGTTGGACGAGGCGGTCAAGAGATCTGGTCGCCGTAGCACCGTCCAACTGGTCGAGGGGTTCGCGAGGGTGCAGAGCCGAGACGACACGTCGACAGGTTTGTCGCGGCTCTTCGCCATGGGAGAAGTGCCGTTGAAGATCTATCTGACGCTGGTGATGCTAACTCGTAAGTCGCCGCATGTGATGTACAAAATCGTGCCGGACCATTACTGGGCGGAACTTCTCGGCTACGAGGAACTGAACGAAGCCGATCCGATCCCCGGTAGCGGAACGCGGCGGGTCAAGCGGGCCATGGCCGCGTTGGCTGCTGCAGATGCCGCGGGAGTTCGTTGGATTTCGCGAGAGAAGATCCGTGGCCGGGGAGCGCAAATCGAGGTTACGCATCCGCCGGGTGAGCACAGGGCGCCCTGGATCACGATTCCGTTGGAGCTGTGGTCGCACGGCTGGATCAACGTCATGTCTGCCCGTGCCTTGTACGTCTACCTCTGCCTGCGTCTGGTGCTTGCTGGTAAGCCGGATGACCATGGGGTGCACGTGTCCTCTTGGGATCGTGATCGACTGTTGATCAAAGATGACACTTGGCAGCGGGGAATCATTGAGTTGAAAGAATTGAAGCTCGTTCGATGTGAGGTCGCTCGGGTAGCTGTAGATCGATGGTCAACGGATCTGCGCAAGCGTCAGGTCTACTTCTTGAATAACTCGTACCTGAAGGATAATGAAAGTCCACTTGAGCCTCTCTTGAAAAAGTGACTTGAGTAAGTGGGTTTGCCGGCCAATTATCGGGCATTAGCGTTTGCCCGCGCGGCGGCTGCCGACATTGTGGCCACAGAACCTGCACCGGCCGCGACGCGGACGGGCAGGCGGGCACAGTGACGCCGTCCGGGCGATCTGCATGCAGGCCCGGTAGTCGTCTGCGACCTGACCACGGCGCTCGAGGTGAGCGGGTCGATGCTGGCGACGCCAGGGTTCGCGCTGGCGTCCTAGTCGGCCGCGAGCGACGGGAAGGCGGCCTGCGCGGCAACCTGTCGCATCTGCGCCAGCAACTCCGGTGAGTGGCCGGGATCGCCCCAGAGCGCCGAGGTGCTGGTGTCCTAGAGCCTCCCGGGCACCGTCGTGGGCGTCAGCACCACCCCGACCGTGCAGTGCTCCCACTCGCCGACCGCGGCGCTGAAGTCACAGTGCAGCGGGTGGGTGCGGATGGCCCGCGCGTCCTTCGCGATCTCTGACAAGTCGGAGGCGACCATGATCAGCACCGGGGCGAACTCCCCCGCGAGGCCGACGCGGAACTCGAGCTGGAGGCCCTGACTGGTCCGCTGCACTTGCGCATCCTGCAACGCAATCTGCCGGCTGACCGCGACTACGTCCGTCGGCTCGTGGACCTCCTCCTGGCCGGAGTTCGCGCTACCGCACCGCTTGCCGAACACGGGTAGTTTCGTGGCCCCCAGTAGGGCACCACTGCTCCCGTCAGCGCCCAGCGTGAGGACCGCGTCGAGCACCCCGATGCCGTGCAGGCCACACCGCCGCGGCACCTGTCGAGCACCCTCGCACCGGGGAGGGCGGCCTGCGGTTGAGCGACGACGCAGGCGCGGACAGGGGGTGCCGGTCGCCGAGCACGAGCAGCACGCCGCCCTCCTCAGGTTCGGACGTCCGGCACCGGAAACACGTCGTCGTCGCCTGTGTGCGCCGGCTGCTTCCAGGAGATCTACAGGGCAAGCCGGCCTACGACGTCGCCAGCGCCAAGGTCAAGAAGTTGTCGAAGCAGTACGGCTGAGCGTTCTTCGGATCGCCTCATCCGCCCTGGTTGACGGCCCGGGGGCAGTGCTCCAAAGCCCGTGCCGGAGCGGCGCTGAAGGCCGGCTGCGCGTTGGCGGGAACCGCGAAGACAGTCCGAGACCAACTGGTCGACCAGGTCGAGCGGGCACCGATGGACTTCTTTGAAGCGATGCTTTGCTTCAGAGACCTCACTGCCGACGAGACGAACGCGAGTCTCGCAACCTTCTCGAGTGAGGTCATGCCCGCCGTCAGAGCTGCTGGCACGAAACGTATGGGGCAGCGAGTTGCGGGGTTCGAGAGAGCTGCGGTCAACGGCTGACGGAGTGCGCCCGCGTCGACGTCATGCTGCTGCGGTGTTCCGTCTCAGGCGAAGAGCAGCGGTAACGCTTCGCCTTGGGAGCTTTCAGGCGGACGCGGGTCAGCGGAGGCTGCGGCCCTGCGAGGGTGCCCTTGCGCAGCGCCGAGTACGCCCGGTCGGTGAGGCAGTGTTTGACTTTCGCTCATTTTCTGAAAAAGTGGGATACAGGCGTGGATTGTGTATCCCACCAAGTGGTGGCACGCGCCGACCTCCCCGCTGGAATTCGGGAGATAGTGATGTCCATGGAGCGGTCCGGCTCTGAAGGTCCACGCTTCTACACTGTCAAGGCGGCGGCCGACCTTCTTCGGGTTTCCCCGATGACGATCTACCGCGCCGTGGAGGCCGGTGAGTTCCCCGCGGTGCGCACGCGAGGGCGGATTTCCATCCCGGCCAAGGCGATTGACCTGATGGAACAAGAGGCAATGGCCGGGCGTGCGGTTGTCGACAGTGCTGACTTCTCGAGCGCACGTGCCTCTGGCGAGCGCCTGCGTGACGTTCCCCGGCATCCTCTTCGGAGCCAAGGCCTCGACCTCGGATGACCGTCGCGGTCGTCGCGGCTTGGCCGCGCTTCGAAAGAAAGCGCCGCCAGGCCGCGCGATCGGCCGCGTGTCGTGCTCGCAGGGCCACCGCGTCGGCTTCTCCGTAAACGGGGGTGTACGTAGTGGGGGACTTCGCTGAGGTCGAGAGGCAGGTGAGGCTTTCGAGTCTTTCGGTCAGTGCCCAGTGGTCTGAGTCGGCCGAGCCGCCGCGGTACCGGTGAATCCGTCTTATCAGCCCAAGCTTCACGGCGGCGTCACGAGCATGCCGTACGGTCTTCGGGTCGAGTCTCGCTCGTTCCGCCCAGCAACGTGTGGAGATCGCCCCATCCGCGTACACGATCGCCTCGGCCAACGCGTCCAGCGCGGCAACTAGACTGCGCATGCGGATTCCGCGCACCGGCCGAGCGCGCTCGGCGGCTGCTCGGAGCGCAGCGCCGGTCGCGGCGACCCTCGACGCGCGATCCGGCGACGAGGACAGAGTCGGCTGATACGTGCTGGATGATCGCAATCGTCGTCGACGTGGGCGGTCACGTCGTGCTTCGGCTAGGGCCGGAACCCAACGCGTCGCACGCCATCGCGTTCGTCCGAGGTAGGCCGCTTGGACGGGGGATGCGGACGCGAAACGCTTCCACGCTTCTTTTTCCGGTAATCGGAGCTCGGCCGCGACGACAGTCGTGGCCGGCGCCCAGAACCAGCGACGCCAGGCTCGTCGGCCGATTTCGCGTGCTTTCGAGCCGGATGAGCTTGCACCGGCCCAGGCCTCGTCCGGCGTCACACCGGCGCGGGCGAGAGCGAGCGCATTCCCGTACTCGCCTTCGGATCGGCTGCGCCCCAGAACGCTCGAGGTCCGTCCTGCTGAAAGCTGGCGTGGTCGCCGCTTGTGTGGCTTGGTGGGTTGAGCGGACACGCGGGCATCGAGCGTTCCGTCCAGCAGCGGGCACGGGAGGCCGAGCCGGTGGCGGGCTGCCGTGAGCCTGAGCGTTCGCCGGACAGTCGCGGAGACTTCGTGGCGAGCGGCGCTGGCGCTGACGAGTTCGTTGAACTCCGTCGTAAGGGCTTCTGGGAGGTCGACGATGACGTGGAAATGGCCGTCACGCCCTGATGCTCGACGGAGCCAAGGAAGCCCGAGCCGGTCGGCCCACTGGACCAGATCATCGGCGAGAGCTACACCGGTCTCCGGTTCGCCGGCCGTGTCACCGGGGTCGACGTCGACACCGACAGCGGGAGACCTGAGGGTGCCGACTATCGACCGCGCGAGTGGATCGGTGGCGAGCAGTCGAGAGGCGTCGTCCGCAGAGTGCGCGATATGCCGGGGCTGGTTGTCCTCGCCGATCACGATGTACGGCGCGATGAACAACACGCGGTCGAGATCTGCGGTGTCGACGCGGCGATGCGTAGTCAGTCGGTCAGTTGGGTCGCAGGGCATGGAGGGATTCCTCGTTACGCAGCTGGGCCGTGGTCAAGGGGCCGTCTCAACCGATGTGGTGCCGTGGTGCGGATCGCCAGGGCCAGCGCAGCGGAGGGGCGTTGCGCCGCAAGGAATCGGGCACATTGTCGATCTGAAGGAGGACGGCCGTCCAGGTCATGCCAATCCCGATGCCGATGAGGGCGACGCGGTCGCCGGCGTGCACCGCTCGTCGAGCGAGCAGGTGCGTGAGGCCGATGATCTGGTCGTTGGGTCCGACGTGCCCCCATTGGTCGCCGGCGTGCTTGAGCGTGACCACATCGGAGAGACCGAGGGGTTGGAGGCACTGGGTCTCAAGCTGGTGGTGGCCGTAGTGCGGCAGAACGACCCAAGCCAGATCGTCCAGCGTGAGCTTGGTGTCGTCCAGCACGCGGTTCATTACGGCACGGATTCCGCGTGCGTTTCGGGTGTGCACGGACCTCGTTCCGACAGTCCGCAGGTATTCGGTCTTGCGTTCGCGTACGTGCTCGACGCCGACTTCGGTGGTGCCGGCGGGGAGGAACCGGCTGTGGCCGCGGTGGAGCTGCTCGAGCGTGGGGTCGGTGTAGGACGCCGTCGCGAGAACTCGTGCCAGACCCGGCTCTCGGGCGAGGATGAGCGCGGATCCACCGTCGCCGTACGCGGTGCCGTGGTCGGTCGTGAGGTGGTCGAACGCCGGTGCGCCGAAGGTTTCGCCTCCGGTGAGCAGGACGTGCGAGATGTCGTCGCTGCCGGAGATCATGCGGGCGGCGAGGTCGATGCCGCCGACGAGGCTGTTGCTCATGGCGTTGATCTCGGTGGCGATCCCCGGTCCGGCGGGAAGCCCGAGGCGCGCGCGAACGTAGCTGGCGCGGGACCAGAAGTCGATGCCACGGCTTCCTCGCCAGATCGCTGCGTGGAAGTGGGCGTTGGGTATCGGGAGAGCACCTTCGCTCACCGCGGCGAGGCTGGCTAGCGCCGCCTGACCGGCACGGACCGCGAGGTCCATGCCGGTGGTGTTCCGGGCCACGGACACCGCGCGCTGCCCGGACCGCCTGTCCAGGCCGGCCTCCGACGGTACTGGCACGAGCTCGCCGAGAGCCGCCCCGATGCCGCGGATGTGCAGATCACGCCAGAGCACGTCACATCTCCGTCGTCCGGTCGGGCAACGACGTGAGTTCGCGCCTGATCGCTTCGACTGACGTGTAGTACGCCCGTAGCTGACGGCTGGTGATTCCTGCTGAGGCCGCTACTTCGTCGAGAGTCGGTGGATCCGAGGCGGGAGCGCCGGTGGCGAGCAGTTCGCGAGTCGCGTCGACGATGTGGGTGCGCATGTACGCCTCCGTGTGGACTGCTTTGGTGGAGGGCCGGTGGTGCCGCGCCGCTGCGAACACGCGTCGCGCGGGGCGAAAAGCTCGTGCGGTCGTGCCGGTTGTGCGCTGCAGTTGGTGCAGATGGCGAGGGTGTCTCACCGTGGCCTCCGAGTTCTACCGACTCGGCGGTGGGTGATGCGCTCGAAGTGGTCCGCACGAAGCTGCTCGGCTCGGGAGACGACTGCCGGCTCCAGCTCCGGTACCGGTTCGAGCGCGGACCAGAAGCCCGGGTTTGTCGTGACCTCGAGCATCAGCACGGCGGCGTTGCGGCTGAGGTTGACCACGGCGTACGGCAGGTTCCGGCGCACGTAGACAAGGTCCCCGGGGGAGGGTAGGGCCGCGCGCAGGGAGCGGCCGGACAGCACGGCCGCGTACCCGCTCAGGAGGACCAGCGCGGTCTCAGCGGATCGGTCTCGCTGCACTGGGAGGTGCCGGTTGCCGGGGATCAGCAAGCGTCCGGCGGACACGTGCTCGGTGGGCACGGTGGGGGCGTAGAGCACTGAGGTGACGAGCGCCCCACCGGGCATGGTCCGGGTGTCGGCGCCACTCGGACGCCGGTGAACGGCGAAGTCGAGCGCGCTGGTCATCGGGGGTCACCCGTGCTCCCGCGGTGGGTGGCGAAGGGGCGGAAGGGCGCTGTAGCGAGTTCTCGAGTGAGCGCGGCGTTGTCGGCTGTCTCGGCTGGAGACCGGCGGCCGTGTCCGCATGCGGCGGCCACCGCTGTCACTCGCCGGCCGAGGGCGTTTTCCGCGAGGTCGAGTGCTCGGCGGGACTCGGCGGGATGATGTTCGTCGGCGAGGCCGGCGATCACCTCGATGTCGTGCGGCAGCTGGGCGAGCGCGCGGTAGAACGCCGGGTCCGTTGGTGGGCCGGTGATGCCCGTACACATCGGGATGTGCACCGGTGGGAGGGCTTCGCCGAGCCTCGTCAGGCGGCGGTGCACCGCGCGGACCAGTCCGACCGCCGGACCGAGATCGCGGGGGATCACGACGGGCTCGTGGTTGAGGTCTCCGTGGCAGAGGTGCAGGATCCAGCGGGCTTCGCGAGGCGTGTCGATGATGAGCCTGACGATGTGACCGGCGAGGAACGCGGTCGTCATCGGCCTCAGCGCGCGAGGAGCCAGGCCGAGGGCGATCAGTGATGTTGGTGTCTCGATCTGGAACACAGCGTCGTCACCGAACCGCTGGTGGATCTCCTCGACGTCGTCGACGAGCGCCTGGCGGAAGGCGCCGAGGTGCGACATCAGCTGCAGCGGTGCGCCGAAACAGATGTAGGCGAGATCCAACGGGTTCGGGATCGATACTTGCATCGGGGGGAGCGGGTCTGTGTTGTCGAGGCCGCGACGGGCACCCATGACCGCGGTGGCTTCGCTCGCGCGCCGGAGCGACACGTCCTCGGGCGCGAGACATTTTCCAGCGGCGACGCGGTAGTGCGGGTAATCGTCGTAGCTAGTGGAGTCGCCGTCGCGGATCGGTGTGAGCGCGTTTCGCTCTGCGAGCTGGTAGAGCCAGCTCGTGACCCAGTCGGGATCGCGATCGCAGGGAAGCGTGCGCAGCGGGATTCCAGAGGACTGATCGAGCATCCATCGCATGGCGCTGCGGTCGTCGGGATGAAGTTCTCGAGGTAGCGAGCCGACGAAGTGAACACCGCGTGCGGAGTGGCTGATGTGGCGTTCGGCGGGGTGTTGCGAGGTGATTGCGGACATGTTCTCCCCAGCTGTGGATGGGTTGCGACCGAGCCAGCGAGGGGAGGGGCCGGTGTCTCAGCGTCGGAGTCGGGGCGCGTGGCCCGCCCCCGCACGACGCGGGGACGGGCCACGGTCTAGCCAGGTGGACGGGGTGGGGCGTCGATCAGTGGGTCACCGGGAGGTGCACCGGCTTGGGCGTGCTGGTCGGAGCTGGGCGTTGGCCGCCGCCGATGTGCCGGCCAGGTTGTGCGCGATCCCCGGGGCGCTCTGTCGGCTTGGGCGGGCGACCGGGCCGCGACGGCGGGTTCAGGGCGCCAGGGCTGGTGCTGGTCGCCGGCGTGGTCGACGTCCCGACGCCACAGCTCACACTCGCGACGTGCACGGTGATCGCCGTTTTCGAACCGGGGGTCGTGACCACGATGGTGGCCGCGGTGCCGCTGGACCCACCGGACTTTCCGGGCGTGACGATGAGGTTTCCCGTGCTGTGCGCGGCGGCGCTGATCGTCGTGACACCGTCGCGGCACTTGGCGGAGAAGGGTCCGACGGTGGTGCCACCGACGCGGACTGTGACGACCGTGGCCTCGGCCAGTCCCTCGCCGACGCGAAGGGAGATCCCGCTCGCAACGACGGCTCCGGACCGGGTGGACGCCGATCCGCCTCCCGTTCGGATTGCGCCGCTGCTGCTGACCGTCGGAGCAGGACCGAAGCGCTCGCCACCGGTCACCTCGATTCCGTTCGCCGAGGAGGCCGACGTCGCCGCTTGCGCCTGGGGCGGTCCTGCGGTGATGCCGAAGGCATGCGTGAGACCTCCGGCGACCATTGCGCCTACCGCGAGGCTGCTCAAGCCGAGGCTGGTGACGACGGTGCGGCGGTTGTCGCGTCGAGATGTCGACATGGCTTTCCTTCTCTTCGTTGGTGTTCCGGTCAGCGGATGAGAACGGGCGTGCCGAGCGGCACCGTGGTCACGAGGACGTGCAGGGCGTCCGTGGGAATGCGGATGCACCCGTCGCTGGCCTGCTTGCCGAACACGGCGGAGCTCGGCCAGGTGTGGATGGCGGTAGTTCCCGGGCCGCCGCCGAAGGTGTCGTAACTGTTCGAGTGGATGCCCAGGGGGAGGATCACCGGGCTATAGGTCTGCCGGCTGTCCTGAACGGACGCCATCACGAAGGTCCGCCCGGCCGGGGTCGGTGTCGCGGACTTTCCGACGCCGACCTCCCACGATCCGATCTGGCGATCGTCGCGGTACAAGTGGAGCTGAAACCGCGCCCTGTCCACCTCGATCCGATACGGGGTCTGTGCGGTCTCCAACGTTTGGTCCTGTGTGGACAACCAGCCGGTGGAGCTGTTCGGGCGGCTCGGCAGGAGGACCTGCACCCACCCGCTCTCTTGCGCGACGACAGGAACCCACGTGTCCGATGCGATCTCCTGCGCAGGCAATACCGCGATCGCCTGGCCGCCCGGCTCGGAGTACACCGGGACGGATTCGAGCGGATGCACGACCGTGCCGCTCGGCACCGCCTGCTGGTCGATGTCGGCGGGAGCGTCCGTGAGTGTGGTGAACGTCGTCGCCGCTGGCAGGCTGTCGAAGTTCGGGACGGCCCGCGGCGCAACAGTCACAGCCTGGACCTCGTTCGCCCCTGCAACAGCCGGGTGCTGAGGGTTGGTGTGGTCGGGATGACCTGAGGCCTGGAACCAGACCACGGCGGCAGCCGATGCCAGAAAGAGCAGGGGCATGACAACCACCGCGACGACCAGGTAGCGGCGACGAGCGTCGTAGGCCGGCACTTCGTTTGCGGGCATGGCGATCCTCCTGAAATAGGGGCGGGGTGGCGCGGACCCGCCCCCCGAGCGGGTCCGCGCCTGCGCGTCAGCCGGCCGCGAGGGCGGCGACGAAGCCTGGGGCAGGCGTGCCGACACCGGTCACGTTGTCCCAGCCCTGGGCGCTCTGCAGGGACTGCGGTCGCGCGTCGAAGTCGACGAGGTACGAGCCCTCCGCCCCGGGAACCGTGGCGCCCGCCACGCTGTGCATCGTCGGGGTCCACACGCCGGCTTTCTGCGGCGTTACGTCGGTGATCCCGTCGTGCATCGAGTAGAGCGCCGGCGTGAGCAGCCCGCCGCGGCCGCCGCGGATCTGCTGGGCGTCCGCCGAGAGACCGGCGATCAACGGCGAGGCGACCGAAGTGCCTCCGAACGAGCCAAGCCCGAACTGGCCGTTGACGGTCTGGCCGACGAGCATCCCGGTGTACCCGTCGGCCAACGCGGCCACGTCCGGGACGGCTCGGTGCCCGTTCGCCACCGAGCCCGGGACGACACCGGCCTGCCAGTCGGGCTCGTCATACAACGCCGAGGTCCCACCGCCACCGCCGCCGGCGAACGGGCCATCGGCGTCCGACTGCGGCACCCACTGATCTCCGGAGAGGGTGTTGCCGCTGTTCTCCCAACCGCTGACGACAACGGGCTTGTTCGCGCTGTCGAGGCCGACGCTGGTGCCGCCGACCGCCGTCACCCACGGCGTGCTCGCCGGGAAGCTTGCGGTCGGGTGACCGGCGAGGGTCTCGTTCGTGCCGGCGTCACCGCTGGAGACGGTGATCGACTGGCCCTGGATCGCGGCCTGCAGCGCCACCGAGTTGAACTGGTCGCGGGCGGCGGGGGTGAGGCTGTTTTCGCCGTCGGCGTTTCCCCAGGACAGGCTGATCACGTCGGCGACGTTGTCCGTCACGGCCTGGTTGACAGAGTCGTAGAGGCCACCCAGGCAGGTCGTCGCGGCGTAGTAGCGGATCTTCGCGTTCGGCGCGATCGTGTGCGTGGCCTGGACGTCGAGCGTCTGCTCGCCGGCCCAGCTGTCGGGGTTGCACTGGTCCTGGTCGGTGAAGCCGCCCTGCGGGAGCACTGCCGAGTACTGGCCGTCCGCCAGGGCCGGGATGCCGAGCTGCGGTGCGGCACGGTTCGTGTCGTCGACGACCGTGGCGGAGTTGTAGGCGCCGACGATGCCGATCGTCGTGCCGTCACCCCGGTCGTCGGACCCGAGGCCGTACATCGCCCGGACGGACGTTCCGGTGTATCCGCAGAGTGAGTTGGACTGCGCGCCCGCCGGGTACTTCTGCGGGACGTCGGTGTTGTTCTGATCGCCCCACCAGCGGGAGCAGTGCTGCTCCGTTGTGGCGGACGGCGCGGTGTGCTGGGGCTGGATCGCCATGGCGCTGTCGTCCAGGCCGAGAACGGCGGTCACCGTGCCGCGCAGTTCGCGGGGGATGGTGATGGGCGAGTCCGGGGCGATGAGCGTCTCGACTCGGCCGGCGATGCGCGAGCGGTACTTCGACAGTGTTGCACCGAAGGCACGCTCGAGGCTGCCGGTTGTGGCCTGTGCGTCGATGAGGTGCTTGTTGCCGCTCACGCCGGTGACGGTCACGCCCTCCCGTGTGAGCCAGTCGCGGACTTGGGACACGGCGGTGTCGGTGGGCCCGAACCGATCAGTGAACTGCTGCTCGGTCAGGAATTTCCCGTGGGCTGGGTTTCCAGGAGTGGAGACCGCGGCGGCGAGCTTGGCTGCGGCGCCCTCATCGCGGAGGGCTAGCGCGACCTGGACGTGTCGGACGGTCGAGGAGTCCGTGCTCCCGACCTTCGCCTGCGGCGTGGCCCACTCCGGCGTGCTCCCGGAGACGACCGTTCGGTCTCCCGCTGATGGGCTCACGATCGTCGTCGGCACCGTCGCGGAGACCGCCGCGAACGCGAGCGCGGAGGCCAACGCCGTGGCGGCGTGTGACAATTGCATGGTAGTCCTTTCAGTTGATTTAGGGCAGGACAAATTGGTTTCCGTGGATTGCCGGTTTTGGGTGCGCGAAAAGAAGCTCAGGCTTGGGTTTGGTTGCCTGGCGGGCGCATATTGGATCGGTGAATGAACGGTGGTCGGCGCGCGCGAGTCCGTGCGGCACCGGCGTGATTCCCGTCAGGTCAGCAAGTTCGGTGGGCCAGCGTTGCCGCTGTGACGTGTAGTGCGACTGTCCTGTTAGGCTGAATTTGCCGAGGGAAGTGATGTTCTCGATTGAATTCGATGAAGCGACTCGACGTTGAGCCTTGCTACTGAAAAATCTCTGGTGTGAGAACACTGCCCTCGTCGTCCGATTCGCAAGGGCAACTGCTGTTGCGCGCACGGATGTGCGGTAGTGGATTTCGGCACGCGTACTCCCCGCTCCACGGCCACTGAGCCTGAACGCCGCGCCCTCCCTGACGCGGCGGCACCAGATGACCAGGTGTCCTCTACCGTAGCGGCTGAGATAGTTTTGTCAACACAGTGATACAAGACTGCTGGATAAGCGGGTTTTTGTGTCGTCACGCGCCGCTAATGGGTGTGCGGATGTGCGGCTACTGGATCTCTCGCGCGCGGTGACGTTTCTTGTCGACATCGATACCAGCTGCTGGAGCGCCCGTCATTCGCGAATCGCCCAGGAACCTGCGTGATGCAGCGTCCAGTGTGCGATGAAGGTCCGGATCGCGCGCCGTGACCCTTCGCTGGCCGATCTGCCGGCGTGAAGGCGTGATCAGGGCCGCGGGAGTGCCATGCAGAGGTGACGCAGATTCCTCTATCGAAGAGGTCCTGCGGGGCAACCTGAGGGAGTGACGTCGAGCTCCGCGCCCAGAGGCGTGCGTGGGCTGGTGGTCAGCTCTTATCGTCGGAGTCGTCACGCTGGTGCTTCGCGATGCCCTCCAGGACGTCGAGGAACGCGAGTTGCTGTTCGGCTGTTGTGGCATCGAAGACGGCCGAGACCTCACGGGCGCGGACGCCCTGGAAGCCGATCTGCTTCATCAGCTCCCAGGTCCTGCCGGTGACGCCGCCGAGGGTGCTGGCGGGCAGGTCAGAGATGTCTTCGGCTTGGGACTCGGCGATGCGGTCGGCGGTGGCGCTCGGGTCGAGCAGCCTTGGGTCGATCCGCCAGAAGTCGGCCATGGCGTTCGCGACTGATGCGCGAGGTGGTGGGCGACGGCCGGTCCGCATCTGGGAGATCGCGCCGCGGGAGATCGCCGTGCCGGAGTGGTGCTGAACCCAGGCGGCGATGAACGAGGCCGTGGCCTTGTGTCGACCCAGGTATTCGATCCGTGCGCTGATGATCGCGGGGTCGGTGACCGCGGTGCCGTCTTGGAGGTAGAAGTGTGACTCCTCGTCCAGCAAGTACGCCAGCCGCTCGTGGAATGTGGGGAGGGAGAGCAGTTTCGACGTCAGCGCGGCCTGAGTGTCGCCGTACCTGGTGGGGATCGGCGTGGGCTGGTCGGGCTGCGCGGGAGTCGGCGGCCTTCCTGCCATCGTGAACGCCCCCTGCGGCTGTCGGTCGAATCGTGTCTCGCTGCTTGACAAGCCTGTCACGGCGATTACTCTCGTGACCAGATGTCGTCGCCATGATACAACATCGCGATATCAGCCCTCCTCGGCAACACGGTGATACGAAACGGGCCCGCGAGCTCGGTCGGTGTCGCCTGGCGATGCAGGAGAGGCGGCCGCGACGATGGTGGCGTTCGACATGCAGGTGCAGACCCCTGATCGTGCGCAGCAGGATGCCGGTAGCGCCTTCGGTACGGTCGTGTCCGTGCTGGCTGCTTCGCCGGGGTCGGGAGCGACAGCTGTTGCGGCGGCACTCGCTGATGCGGCGCAAGTTCGCGGGCGCCGAGTGTTGATCGTCGATGCAGCTGATGGCGTCCGATCAGGTCTTGCGCGCGCGGCCCGCGACGACGGATTCGCTCTCCCCGGGCCCACCGGCGCGGTTCGAATGCGGTTCTCCTGGCGGGCCCAGGCGCTGATCGCTCGTGCGGAGACTTCCGCGCGGATGCTTTCGGCTTCGGCTGTTCCGCCAGTTCCTTACTGGCTGCCGCCGCGGCACCAGGTTGAATTGACGGTGGCCGACCTGTCTGCTGACTCGTGGGGGATCGCGACGAACCCGGGAACCGGTGCGGGGATGTGGTTGACGCAGTTCGCGGGCGGGACGCACCCTGTCCTCGTGGTCGCGCCCAGCATGCCGGGCGTTGTCCACGCTGAGCAGATCCTGGCGCGGCTCGAAGACTGGAGCCGCAGGGCGCCCGTGACGCCGCCGAGCCAACTTGTCGTCGTGGGAGCTCGAAAATGGCCCGCTCGGGTGGCCGCCAGTGCTGGACCTCGGCTTCAGGCGCTGGTTCCCGGCACGATCTTCGTGCCACACGACTCCGCCTTCGCTGAGACCGGTGTCACCGCGCAGATCACCCCCGCCAGTCTGCGAACGCCCTTGATCCAGTTCGTTGATCGATTGTTCGGACAGCAACCCGGCCTGCCGGCGGGCGTTCCGCACTCTCGCGGTCGTTTTTGGCGACGCAGCGAGGTTCCGGCTGCCGCGACCCGCCCGTCGAACTGACCGTACCTCCACAGTAGACAGAAAAATCGAAGCCCTCCCCGCTTCGCTGTCCGGTTCGGGCCGGACGTGCATAGGGGAGTCACGATGTTCGCGCACGTGCTGGTCGAGTGGCTTTCGGCCGGGCCGCCTCCGATTCCGAATCCCGACCCGACGCAGCCGCCGGGCGCGGACAAGATCCTCGGCCTCGTCGGCAACGCCAAGTGGGCGGCGGGGGTGTCGCTCGTCATCGGCTTCTTCATCGGCTTGATCGTGTGGGCCGGCGGGCGCTGGGTTGACCACCACCGCGCCGGGAAAGTCGGCCTGGTGATGATGCTGTGCGCCCTCGGTGGCGCACTGCTGTACGGCCTCGGCTGGACGGTCATCAACGGATTCGCACAGGCGCCGGCGAAATGACGGCGCCATCAGAACGCCAGGCGAGTCGGCGGGCACAAGCGCGGCTCGTTGCCGTCGGCCTGGCGTTGGTCAGCGTAGTCGTCGTCGGCGTCGCCTTGATCGTCGCGCACCACCGCACAGAGCCGCGGGTGGCGTCGGTGGCTCCGGCAAATCCGTCGAAGGGCGACGTTGCGGCTGAACGCGTCCTCGCGACGCGCCCGATGACCTGGCTCCCCGCAGTGGCGGCGCAGCCTCATCCTCTCACGACCTCGACTGCGGGTTCGCCGGTCGTTCTCCCGTCTCCATCAACTCAGGACCACGAGTGGGTACCGAAGTCCTTTCCCCGCAGTGCCGAGGGCGCGCTCGCGCAACTGGTCGTTCTAGACGAGACAGGCGCTGCAGGCGGTGACCCGGACTCTTACGCACGCGCGTACGCGGAGATCGCAGATGCCGGGGCGCCACCGGTTGCCGAGTCCGCGCTCCACACCGTTCTTTCGCATTTCCGCCAGGCCGCCGGCATAGCAGCCGGCGAGGTGAAGCCCGGGCTGTCTGTGCGATTCGATGTGACGCAGGGCCTCATCAAGGGCACCGCGGACGGCGGAAGCTACGTCGTCGCGTGTGTGCTCGGAGAGCTCTCCACCGATGCGCACGGATATGGCGCGAACCTGGGAATCGGCGACTGCCAGGCTCTGCGCTGGACCGCCTCCGGTTGGCGGGTCAGCGACGGGCCGCGTGCCGCATACGCGCCGTGCGCTTGGCCGGGGAGCGCGGAGGCGATCGCGGCGGGTTACCGCACACTGGTCAGGAGCGACCGGTGACGCCCGTCGACGAGCTGCTCAAGCTCCTCGGCCAGCTAGGAGATTCGGCCGGGGACGCGGTCAATCTTGGCCTGTCGGTGGCCGCGCAAAGCGTCTTCGACACGGCGATGCAGCAGATCTGGACGAGCGCGTTGTTCGTCCTGCGCAACGTCCTGGAGTTCATCGACAAGATGTCGGTGTTCACGGTGTCGACGACGAGCGGCCCGGTGTCGGTTCTCTGGCCGCTGATGCTGTGGATCAGCGGTTTGCTGGCACTGGCGTTGTTCTTCTGGCAGATCGTCGTGACGGTGTTGCGAGGCGGCCGAGGCTTCTTCCGGCTGATCGCGGGCCCGGCGCAGTACGGCGTCGCACTGGCAGCCGCCGTCGGCCTGGTCGCGGCGTTCCTCGCGGCCGCGGACGGGCTCACCACCGCAGTCCTTCAGTACGGGCTGCATTCCGACAAGTTCGCCGACGCGCTGCACGCCATGAACTTCCCGGACGCCGCCTCGGACACGATCAAGGCAGCCGTCCTCGGGCTGTTCGGCATCGCGGGAACCTTTCCCGCCGCGTTCGGCCTCGGTTTCGAGATGGTGCTGCGCGAGGCCTCGATCTACATCGTCGTGGTCACGATTCCCTTGCTGGCAGCGGGGTTGTTGGCCCGAGCGACGACGAGCTGGTTCTGGAAAGGCTGTCGCATCATCTTGGCGCTCGTCTTCGTCAAGCCCGGTATCGCCCTGGTGATCGTCGTCGGAGTCGCGGTCGAGGGCGGCGCCCAGGGATTCGCCGGCCTGCTCGCCGGCACCATGATCCTGCTGATCTCGTTGTGGACTCCGTTCGTCCTCTTCAAGCTCTTCGCGTTCGTCGACCCGCGCACGGAGTCCGGGGAAGCGCTACGCGACGCCCTCGCCGACGCCGGCGCGAATTCGTACGGCCCAGACAGCATTCCCGGTCGCCTCGGCGGTTCGCTGATGGACAAGCTCAAGGACCGTCTGAGCCGTCGACCGGAAGAGGACGACGACGAAGACGGCGACTCGGACGACACGCAGGAACTCGCGAACGTCGAGCGGTTCGCCGAGGCGGGCGGCGGCGATGAGGCCGACGACGATCCGTCCCCGTTCGACGACGAGGACAGCCCGTCCGAGCACGTCGGCGAACCCGACGGTGAGGCAGAGGCCGAAGAGGAAACCGATCACGCGGACGGCGATGAAGAGCCGGGTCCTGTGTCGCCCCCTGCCGACGGCGAGCCTGAGATGCCGGGGCTGCTCGAGAACTCAAGTTTGGGGGCAGGTGACGAGTCGGGTGGCGGTGATGACGACGGCCCGGACGAAGGGGCCGCCGCGGGGTCGGCGGTGGTCTTGTGAGCACCGGCCAGCGGATCTACACGGGGCTCGCGCATCGGGAACGAGCGGGCTGGCTGCTCGGCCTGCGCCCCGGCCAGGCAATTGCCAGCGTCGTCCTCGCGCTCCCGGTCGTCGTGTTGCTGTCGTCGGGGAACCTGGCCGGCGCCGTGATGGCCACGCTCGCGTGCGGGCCCGGCGTCGCGCTGTTCATCGTCCCCGTGCGTGGCCGACCGGCCTTGCAGTGGCTCGCGCACCTGCTGCTGTTCCAGGCCGGAATCGCCTTCGGCTGGTCCCGGTGGCAATCGCGTGCTGCCGCGGGCGAGCCCGTTGACCCGGCCTCGCCAGACCTGCCCGGAACTCTGACCCGGCTGCGGTTTCCCGACGGACCGCCGATGCGGGACCTGGGCCGGATCTGCCTCATCCACGACACCGTCGAGGGCAGGTGGGGCGCCACGGCGCGGCTGATCCACTCCGGCGTCGGGATGCTGTCGGACGCGCAGTGCCAGCGTCTGGCCGACCAGCTCGGGAGCCTGCTCGCGACGCTGGCCCACCGCGAGGTCGTCGACCGGATGTCGCTGGTGATCCGGACGGTGCCGGACACCGGGGCCGAGTATGCGGCCTGGCGCGCGGCGCACGAGGTCGCCGACGTGCCGGAGGTCGCCCGTCGCGCCGCCCGTGAGCTGGACCGGACCGTCGGCGCGGTGTCGGTGCGGCACGAGGTGTTCGTGACTTTTTCCGGGTCCGAGGACTCACTACGTAGACCTGCCGCAGCGGCCGGCGGCGGCGTGGAAGGCCGGGCCGTCGTCCTCTACCGGGTTCTGGACGGACTCGAGGACAGGCTCCGCGGGCTGGGCGCGCAGCGAGTCGTCTGGCTCTCAGGTGGTGGCCTTGCCGAGGCCATCCGGACAGGCTTCAGCCCCGCCTCGGCGGCCGTTCTCGCGGCAGGTCGTCAGGGCGGCGTCGCGTGGGCGGTTGCAGGACCTGGCCGGGCGCCGGCCCCCACCGCGCGGGTCTATCGGCACGACGGCTTCGCGACCGTCTCGTACTCGGTGCTGATGCCAGAGGGCGGAACCGTCTTCGGCTCGCTCGGCGGACTGCTGGCCGTGCGCACGGCAGGCGAGCGCCGGTCATTGGCGGTGCACTACGAAGCTCTCTCGCCTCGACGCGCGCGCAGCGCTGTGCGCGCGGGCCGCTTCCGCGCCGGGGTCATGCGGGACTGGAAGCGGTCGAAGGGCTTCAGCACTTCCGCCTCCGACGCCCGTGTCTCCTCGGGCGCGCGGGCGCAAGAGCAGTCGGTCGCGGCCGGCCACGGCCTCGTGCGGTTCGCCGTGGCCGCGGCGGTGTCGGTGCCGGACGAGTGGGCCGTCGAGGACCACGCGGCCCGCATGGAGAACGACATCGCCGGCCGGTTCCAGCTGCTGCGGATGGACCTCGCGCAGGACGCCGGGTTCGTCACGGCGGTGCTGCCGGTCGGCATCGGGTTGCCGAAGCTACGCGGGGGCGGGCTGTGAGCCGGCGCGTGCCGGAGCGCGGTGCCGCCGAGCTGCTCGAAACCTTCGGCGTCGTCCCGCAGATCGGCACGAGACAGCGCACGCCGGAGCCGAAGACTCGCGAGCGCATCAACCGCGCTGCCGCCCCGCGTCGCGGATACGCCCGGCCCGGGTACGGCTGGTCCCCGGCAGCGGCGCCCTTGCCCGTTTACCAGGCCAGCACCCGCGAAATCGGCGGGTTGTTCCCGCTGCTCGCGGCCAGCCCGTTGCCGGCGGTGGGCGCCAGGATCGGTTACGACGTGCTGTCCGGCGGCGCCTTCTACTGCCATCCGGTCGAGTGGGTGTTGCGCGGCTACGCCACCAACCCGAACATCGCGCTCTTCGGCGAGCCGGGAAGAGGCAAGTCGTCGACGGTCGTCGCGATGATCCTGCGGCTGCTCAACTTCGGTGTCCGCACGCTGATCAGCGGCGACGTCAAGGGCGAATACACACCGGTCGTCAAGGCGCTGGGCGCGACGCCGATCGTGCTGGGCGGCGGCAGCAGCGCCCGGGTGAACGCGCTGGACCTCGGCCCCCTGACCGCGCGCTGGGATTCGTGGTCAGCCGCTCGGCAGCGGACTGAGCTCGAAGGAGTGCTCGGCCGGTGGGGACAGCTGCTCGCCGCGCTGGCCGAGTCGCAGGGCTACTCGCCGACCGTGACGGACGAGGCCGCGATTGCGGCAGTGCTTCGTCGGCTTGTCGGCGCTACCGCCGGCGCGACACGCCTGAGCCCGATCACCATCCCCGACGTCCACCGCGAGCTGGCCGATCCAGACGAAGAGTTGTGGCGCGAGCTGCGTTTCGCCGACCGCCGCGAATGCCTCGACCAGCTGCGCTCGATCACCGACGCACTCGGCAACCTGATCTCCGGGACGCTCTCCGGCCTCTTCGACGCGCCCACCAACATCAAGCTCGACTGGAACGCACCGGTCCAGAGCATGGACCTGTCGCGAGTCCGCTCACGCGGTGACCGTGTCGTTGCGGTCTCGCTGACGTGCCTGGGCGCGTGGTCTTCCCTGGCGACGGATCTCCGCTCGGACGGCCAGATCCGCTGCGTCGTGCGTGACGAGAGCTGGCGCCAGCTCCGCCTCGGCCCGCGTGCGGTCGCAGCGATCGACGCCGAACTCCGCCTGTCCCGGCTGGAGCAGATCATCCAGATCCTCGTGCTGCACAAGCTGTCGGACCTGCTCTCGGTCGGCGCCATGGGGTCGCAAGCGGTCGCGATCGCGAAGGACCTGATCGCCCTCTGCTCCACCAGAGTCCTGTTCGGACAGTCGACCCACGTCGCCGACGAGCTGGCCGCGGCGCTGGGGCTGACCCGTCCCGAACTGCAGCGGCTTGTCGGAGCCGTGAACGAGCGGCGGGGCCGCGCGCTGTGGAAGACCGAGAACCACCCTGCACACCTCGTGCAGACGGTGCTGTCGAGCTTTGAGCGCCGCCTGTTCGACACCAACGCCCAGCTTCGCCCGCGATCCGGACACGGCAGGCAACACCATGGCCGATAGCCGGATCCGCCTGCAACCCCGGAGTGCCGCGCTCTTCGTCGAGCGCGAGATCTACGTCGGCTGGGATGACGTTCTGCAGACCTACTACGCCCACGTCATCGACGGGGCCGACGAGCAGGGGGAGGAGCGCCGGACCTTCGAGGTCGGCGGCGACCTCGGCGAGGTGACCGACCCGTCCCGCTTGGTGGCCGCAGTGGGCCCCTACGCGGAAGTTCCGGACAACCTGGGAGAGCTCCTCAACATCAGCCGCGTCTCGCGGACCACGACGGACACAGACCTGCGTGGCGAGTCGCGTTCCTACCAGAACCAGATGCATTTCGAAGAACGGATCGGCGAGCTCTATCGGCCCAACGGGTTCGTCACGGGTCTCGGTCGAGATGACGTCCTACCCGTTCTCACCTGGCAGAACTGGGATCTGACCGGTGTCCAAGCCGTCGAGGGCGGTTACGCCGAGACGTACCGGCGCGGTGATCACGAGGCGGTCCTGCACCGGGACCAGCCGGACTCGAATCGCTTGGGCGAACGACTCCTGAGCCCGGTCCTCGTCGACGGCGAGAGGCACGGGGCGCATTCAGTGCGGGCACTGGAGCGTGCCCTCAGCGAGTCCACGGAGGACAGATTGGACGATCCTGGTCCTCGCATGACCGCGCCGCTAGATCAACTGCCGATCGCTGAAGCTGTATCTCGCGACGGTGCCCTCTCGGGAGATCTCATGCCCGAGCCCGCCGAAGCACGAGCGGCCGATGACCTTCTGGATCAGCTGTTCCTCGAAGACCCGCTTGACGACGACGAGGGCTTCCACTTCGGTCTGGGGACTTGAGCCGTGGGAGCGCTTGGCGGCCGATTGGCCGCGATCGCCGTGACCGCCCTGATTGTCATCGGCTTTCCGCTGGGCGCCATTGGCATGGTCGTTCTGTCGACGCAAAGGCCGGACGAGCACACCGGCATGATCGTCTGCTCGGGCGGCGGGCCGGGCGGTGGCACCCAGCCGGTCGACCGGCAGTTGCTCGATGCCAGCTCCATGGACATCGCGCGGACGATCGTCGACGTCGTCCGGCAGCGTCGCCTGCCCCGCCGGGCCGCGGCGCTGGCAATCGCCACCGGGCTTGTCGAGTCGGGCCTGCACAACCTCGACCACGGCGACCGCGATTCGCTCGGCGTGTTCCAGCAGCGTCCGTCGCAAGGCTGGGGCATGCCCGCTCAGATCCTGAACCCCGTCTACGCCACCAACAGCTTTCTCAACCACTTGGTGGCTCTCACCGGCTGGGCGACGATGCCGCCGGGAGTGGCCGAGCAAGCTGTCCAGCGGAGCGCGTTTCCTGGCAGGTATGCGCCTCGGGAGCAGCAGGCCTCTGACCTGGTCGCGAAATTCTGGTCTGGGCCTGACAATCCCGTCCCGCCATCGGGGGGTGGTTTGCAGCCGGTGTCGGCGACACCGAGTTGTCCGGATCACGAGGCGTCGAACTTGCCGGTGTCGCCAGGCAGTGGCGGTCTGCCCCCGGGTTTCACCTATCCCTCGGATGCGAGCGAGGGCGCGGCCGTCCGGTTCGCGGTCGCCCAAGTCGGCAAGCGCTACGTGTGGGGCGGCAAAGGTCCTGACGTGTACGACTGCTCCGGGTTGATGCTTGCCGCCTGGGCCGCTGCCGGAGTCGCCGTGCCCGCCGGGACGCTGAGTCAGGTCCGGGCCGGGCACGCCGTTGCCGACGCCGGCCAGCTGCTGCCGGGCGATCTGCTGTTCATCGCCGGCGCGCTCGGCACCGCAGCCGTGCCGCGGCACGTCGGGATGTACGCCGGCAACGGAGTCGTCGTCGACGCCTACGACGAGCACCACGGGGTCATCCTCGAAGCCCTGGCCGACTGGACCCGTCGGATCGTCGCGATCCGCCGGGTCGCGGATCCGGCCACGCCCTCCCCGTCACCAGGAGGGAGCCAGCACGGATGACTGCCTGCTGGTCCGTGGCGCTGCTTCCTCCGTGTCCGGGAGGAAGTGCACCACTGTGCCTCGCAATCGCACCGGAGCAACAGATTTTGACCGCGATATCGCCCTCGTGGCGCTCGTCGCAGGAGCTGTCGTCCTTCTGCTCGTCCTGGCGGCCGCGCTGGTCGTCGCAGCCTCATTCACAACGGGGCTGACAACCGGAACGTGGGCCTGGCCGCCTGCGCGTGGCTGGTTGACCGTCGCCGCCCGGATCGCGATCAACCCCGGGGATCCCGGACACGACCTCACGAGCCCTTGGGTAGATGGGCTGACTGGACACGAGCTCGCGTTCTATGTCTACTTCTCAACGCTCGTCCTGGTTTTCGCGGGTTTGACGACCGGTGTGTCCGTCCCCGCGTGGCGACGTCTGGCGCCTGTGACACCGGGCCACGCGTCCCGCCGCGAGGTTCGCGCCAACTTGTCCGTCCACGCCGCGCGCAAGACCGCCGCCTGGACGCGCCCCGACTTCACCACTTCCGAGCGCCGGCAGGCAGGAACGGACGCCATCGCGGTGCCACTGCACCGCGGACCGCACCGTGAACGTCTCGTCACCTCGCTCGAGACGCCGACTGGCGTGATCGCGCCGACGCGCTCCGGCAAGAGCCGTACCGACCTCGTCCACAAGATGCTCGTCGCCCCCGGAGCCCTCTTCGCCTCCACCACCAAGGACGACTTGGCGGAGTGGGGCTTGCTGGCTCGTTCCCGCAGGCCGAGGGGCGGGATGGCGTGGCTTCTCGACATGACGGGCACTGTGGACTGGCCGCGGCACGTCCGCTGGAGCCCCATCACGGGCTGTGAATCCCCCGCGGTGGCGCTTCGCCGCGCCGAGACGCTGATCGAGAGTTCATCACTGGGGTTGGAGGGCGTCGGCGGCAACGACAAGGTCTTCCGTGGCCGCGCGATCATCGTGCTGCAGGCGTACCTCCTTGCGGCCGCTCGCCACCGGCGGACGGTCGATGACTTGGTCGGGTGGGCGATCACGAAGCCAGCCGACCAGGAGCCCGTTCAGTTGCTGCAGCGCGAGTTCCCCCAGTTGGCCTTCAACCTGCGCTCGGAGATCGGGATGGTCGCCGAGACGTCCGACGCGGTATGGATGAGCGTCCGCCGGGCCATCGAGCCGTTCATGAACCCCGACATCCGCGAGCTGTGCACGCCGCCCGCGGACGATTCCTTCGACATCGACGCCTTCCTCGAGTCCGGCAGCAGCGTCTTCGTGATCGCCGGTCAGCACCAGGCGCCTCAAGCTCGTCCCGTGCTCACCGCGTTCGCCGAGCAAATCCTCACCACGGCGCAGGACCGCGCACTCGCCACCAAGCACCGTCGGCTCGTCCCGCCGTTGACGGCTATCCTCGACGAGATCTACGAAGGGACGCCGATTCCGCGACTGCCCGGGTTCATCTCGGATTCCGCCGGCCGGGGCGCCCTCATCCACTGGTCGGCGCAGTCGCGAGCGCAACTCGACGAGCTCTACGGCGAGCACGGCAGGCAAACCCTGCTCGACAACACCCTTACCCTGTCAGTGTTCCCTGGGCTCAAGGACGACAAGACGCTCGAGTGGCTGTCCACGATCGCCGCCGAACACCGGCGCCACACCTACCAGCACCACAGCGACGGGCTGTTCGCTTCCGGCCGCGGTTCGGTCGGCTTCGAGACGGTGCCGACCTACCGGCCAGGGGATATCCGGACACTGGAGCGCGGCCGCGTGCTCATCCTGCACGGGAACCTCAAGCCGATCCTCGGCCGTACCGTCGACGTCTCGGAACGGGACGACTGGGCGCAGCTTGGCGCTGACGTCGCTGCCATCCGCGCAGGCCGAGCTCACGAACTCGTCGAGGCTGCGAGGCCACTGTCGTGATCCGCGGCGATGACGAGGAGATCCCGCTCCCGGACGATGCCGACGGCGAAGACGTACCGGCTCGCCGTTCGCGCGCGGAGCTGGATGCGATGGTCGAGCGACTGTGGTCGGCGGCCCAGGAGCACCAGGGCCGGTTGGCGCAGCTGCACGACCGCGTTCAGCAGCTCGAGGCGCGCGAGCAGGCCGACACCGACCGGCTCGCGAGGTGGCTCTCGTTCCCGACTCCGCCTGCGGCAGAAGATCCTCAACACGCGGGGGAGACGCCCCTGTTCACGATCGCGCACTTCGTCCACTACTACAACGAGGTCTACGTCGGGCGGCCCGGCAGTCAGGCTGTCGCGATCCCCGACTGCTGGCTCGACCATCCCGGGCTGCTCGCCGAGCTGGCCACCCTCACCTACGCATGGCGCGCTGCGCACCTTGGCCGGCAAGCCAATCCGCGCGACGCGCAGCACTGGCACGACCGGTGGCGGCCGGCGTTCGCGGAGCGCCTCGCGACACAGTGGACGCACGCACACTGCCTGACCGACATCCACAAGGCAGCTGGGGCGCAGTCGAAGAAGGATCGCTACACGTTGGAGACAGCCACCGTCGTCGCGAAGTCGAGTACCAGGAGGGCGGACGGTGTCAGCGGCTCGTGACACGCAAGGTAGCCGGAGGAAGCCTCGATGGACAGCCCGTCAGCTGACTACGCGCCACTACGCGGTAGTGTGCAGGGTATTGCAGCGTTGTGCTGCACAGCGCCAACTGTGCAGCACAACGCCGTAGTTAGCGCAGGATCCCGCCCACAAAGGCGATCACTTGCGCGATAAGGTGCAGCACCGGACCCCAGGCCTTGAGGATTGCAGCCCAGTCTGGGGTTCGGTGCGGTCGGGCCGGGGTCGCCCTCGGTGTCGGCACCTGTTTTCTTTAGGGGCATCGCCCCTCCTTCTCGCCGGATCCGTTGAGAAGAAGCACCAGGCTCCGGCAATGCCCAGCGCTTCCCCGCGCCGGGCAAGGCACAGGTTAGCCTCTGCGCAATCCTGAGATCGCGCGGGGTTCGCTGACCGGCAATTGCCTTACAAGTTGTACAAACTCGATGTCCTGCCGGGTCTTCAGGCTTATAAGCGTGGCTATAAGTCTAGCTCGGAAAAGTGCAACTCCCGAACTTCCGAAGTTGCCTGGTCAGGGTACTCGAACGGTGGCACTTCGTGCGCCTGAACCTATCGGAAAGGAAGGGACCGGGCCGTCGTGTGAGTCGCAGACGTCCTGCAGGGCCGGTGTTCGGCTCCGGTGTGAGGGGGTGGTGGCGTCGAGGAGTCGGGATGGGTGGTTGGCTGCCAAGCCGGTCAAGTGGCAAGCTGGTTAAGTTGCAAGGCACTTCACCGGTTAACCGGTGAAGTGGCAAGACGGTTAACCGGTTAACCGGTGAAATCACCTCTGGGTTTGCTGGTAGGTGATTCGTGGGGCTCGCCGTTCCCGGGGGGCGCGATTGAATTGGTATGTTATCTTCGATGTGACTGCGGTATCGTGTGCGTGAATATTTCCAGATCTGGAGGAAGAGGCATGGCGCAGAAGGTTCTTGTTGAGGTGGTTGACGACCTCGATGGTGGGGTCGCTACGCAGACCGTGCCATTCTCGATCGACGGTGTGCAGTACGAGATCGACCTTTCCGAGGACAACGCGGCGGAGCTTCGCGACGTGCTCGCGCGCTTCGTCTCGCGCGCCCGCCGGACCGGTGGCCGGAAGATGCGGTTGGCGGCTGGCCAGTCCGGCGGTCGCAGCAGGACCACAACGGCGGAGGAGCGGAAGTTCACGCAGGAGGTGCGGCAGTGGGCACAGGACAACGGCTACGCGGTTTCCGACCGCGGCCGCCTTCCTTCGGAGGTCCAGCAGGCGTATGAGATAGCTCAGCAGGAGGCTGCCAAGCCTGCGAAGAAGGTTGCGGCTACGCGGAAGCGTTCGCCGCGGAAGAACGCTGCGGCGAAGTAGAGCGGGCGTCACTGCGCGGCTGAGGAGCTTGAGGCGCTGGCGGACGAGCCCTCAGAGGTCGCGGTCGCGCAGACGCCGGTTGTCGAGCAGTGCCCCCACCGGATCGCACAGATTCGTCCTGGTGGGTCTGCAGCGTTAGCCCGCAGGCGCGAAGTCCTCGTAGGACCGAGTGTGTGAGCCCGTGATGCGTCCTGACGGTCGTCTCACGGGCTTCGCGCTTTTCTGGGCACAGTGGAGGGCGTCGCCGCTCCGGCGCTTCAGTAGCCGAAGCCGCGATGTTCGCGAGTTGTGTCGAAGTCCTCGGCCGCGAAGCCCTGGCTAGGTGGTTCATCCGCTTGGCTGTCCGACGATTGGCGAACGACGACCCCCGACGAGTCTGTCGGAGCAACTTGCGAAGATCGCCGGTGTACTTCGTCGCGGCCGAGGTGATGGGCCGCCGCAGCCGAATCGAACTCGGCGTCGAGACGTCCATCGAACGTGTCCGAGTGAGAATTGGCCGGCACGAGCGGTGCGTCGTTCGGTGACGCAGGCGAACTCCATAGGGCATCAAGCCGGTGCCACTCCCGCGCTCGCGGGCCGTTGCCGTACGGCTCCGAGCCCAGCGGATGGTCCGGATCGGCGGACCTGATGCGGAAGGACTCCCGGTAGGCTGCCATCTGCGCGATCGTCTCGTCCCGCACTACAGAGGCGGCTGGCTCGTTCGACCGTGCGCCAACATTCGGGGCCCAGTGCGGTGGCCTGGCAAGAACCTCGGTTCGAAGCTCCGAGACGCGGTCGGCGATCTCTTCGTTGATCCTCCTGAGCCTGTGAACGTTGGCGGCGGCGGAGGAGGCAGGGTCGGCCTGGGCGAGCCAGGGGACGGCGGGGCGGTTGTGGTCTTCTATCCGGGTGCGGTGTGTGAGCTCGCCGACCAGCTCGTGGGCGAGAGCGACGGGTAGCCGCTCCGGAGGCGCCTCCTCCTGGGCAACGGCCGCGGCCGCAGCGCCGAGCGCTTCCCCGACGTCGACGCCGCTCAGCGCAGCACCGGCGGCGTGGCGCCACACGATGTCCCACGTGTCGGTCTCCACGTCGGCGTCCGGGAATCGCCGGCCGACCACTTCGCGCCAGGTGACCAGGTCCGTGTCGCTGGGCGTCGCGGTCCGGGCCGGTGGCTGGCGCGACGAGAGGTACCGGTGCAGCGTGGCGAGCAAGGCGGCGTCGGGTGCCTCCGCCCAGCTGAAGTCGTTCCCGCGAGTGACTGCGTGGAGTACTCGCTCCGGCTGCCAGCCGGTGTCTTGGGCGTCGGCTAGGACCCGAACCAGGCGGGGTTCTCCTGCAGTGTTCACGGTGCCCGACACGTATCGTGCCAGGAGGTCGAGGTAGCGCGACTCGTCGCCGTCGTGCGCGAGCTGGTTGTAGCGGGCGACGAGAAGGTCGAGAGTGTCGCGCGGAGCCTGGTCTTCGGTGTCCGCATCCAGCTGGTCGAGGACGTCGTCCATCGTGAACGCCTCGCCGTGAACAACGAAGGTCTCGGCGCTTGTCTCCGGGGTCTGCGGCGGCGGTGTGCGCGGCGGGTCGCCGGTTCCGGACCAGCGTCGGGCGAGCTCGGCCCACGCCTGAGCTCGCACTCCGCGGCTCGTCGGTGCGTCGCCGAGTGGCTGAGCCGGGTCATCCTCCTTGATCCGGTACGTCTCCCGGTACGCAGTGGCGAGCCCGACCAGGTCGTCCCAGTCCCACGCGGCCAGCGGGTCAGCAGGCCGTGGCCCGAGGCCGTGGGTCCACCTCGGCACGGTCCGAATGGCCTCGGCCCGGAGCTCTTCCACTCTGTTCCCGATGGCCTCGTTGACCTCCGACAGGTACTCGACCCGGCCGGGGTGCCTGCGTGCGTCGGCGAGGTCCGGGCGCGCTTGCCACGCGACGGCGGGGACATGGACCTGTCCGCGCTCGGCCTGCTTGGCCAGCTCTCGGCTGAAGAGCTGCTCAGCGAGGAGGTGGTCGGGTGTCGGGTCCGCGCTCGAGCCGGCGGTGTGCTGGGTGGAGAGCTGGTGGGCTACGACCGTCATGGCCGCTTCGACGTCGTGTCCCCGCGCCAATGCGCCGGCTGCGACCTTCCACACGCGGTGCCAGACCTCGTCCTCTACCGCGGCATCGGGCGCGATGGCGTCGAGGATCGTGCGCCACCGCGTGACGTCGGCGGCGTCGGGGTGGCCGGTGACGACAGGCGTTGGGCGTGAGGAGAGGTGGTTGTTAAGCCGCGTGATGAGCACGGCCGCGGCGTCGTCGGTTTCGGTGAGCGGCGGACTTGTAGTCACCGTTGCGAGCAGGTGCTCGGCGTGCCAGCCGGCATCGCTCGCGTTGCGGAGGGTCTGCACAAGAGCGGGTTCTGCCTTCTGCCCCAACGCTTCCGGTGCGTGCCGCGCGAGGGCTCCGAGATAGGTGTCCTCGTCGAGGTAGTGCGTGGCGTAGTTGTAGCGCTCGACCAGCGTGGCCATCGAGACCACGGACTCGAGGCTTTCGCGCAGCACTTCCGTGGCGGACGGCTCGATGCCGGAGTGCTTGAGCACCCACTTCAGCACCTTGATGTACCCCGGGATGATCCTTCCGTCGTCGGTCTCGGTGTCCTCGATGACGACCGATTCCTGGTGCTGGTCGACCAGGTGCAGGTGCGTCACGACGTACATGAAGTTCGACCGCATGGCCCGCGTGATCGCGGGATACAGCTGTTCGCGCGTCATGGTCTGCGGCACGACCGTGTGGCTGTTGCCGGAGCTCGTCATGCCCTGGACGCGGTTGACGGTGGTCGCGTAGGCCAGCTCGACGTAGGCGCGAACGTAGCCGCGCGGCAGCGTGACGCGGGCGCCGTGGTCGACGTGCTGCACGGTGAGGGAGCCACCTTCGTCGACGTCGACGACCCGCCAGGTGTCGCCGTTCTTGACGAAGTCGGCGCCCCTGAAGAACTTCAGTCGCCGTCGGTTCCTCCGTGTGACGATGAGGTCGCCGGCGCTGGCTTGGCTTCCGTCATGGAGGTCGACTTCGATGCCGAGCGGTCGCGTCTGCCGTTTGAGGCGTTGCGCGCGGGCTTCCAGGTTCAGCGCGACGGTGTCTTCGTTGGTCGGGACGATCAGCAGGGACTGCTTGCCGACCCGCAGGTCGTGCCGCCAGCCGAATAGTGCGGCGGCACGCATGGTCTCGATCGAACCGCCTTCGATGACGCCGGCTTCGTCGTAGTACGTCAACCCCGCGGGGACGCCGTCCCGGATCAGCAGGGATGCCGCGGCCTGCTGTTGCGCGTCCTTGCCCTTGAATCGGACGACTTCGGAGAACCGCACCGCGCCGACGTCGAGCGAGATCAGGCGGACGGCGCCACCTGCTTCGACGGCCGCGAGCTGGCGGTCGTCGCCGATGAGCCGGACGTCGGCGCCCCTCTTCAGGGCGTAGGTCACCGCCGCGTGCAGGGTGTGGGTGCCGGCCATCGCGGCTTCGTCGACGATCAGTAGGTCGCCCGGGCCGAGCGGGAACATCTTCTCGGCGAAGCCGTGTTCGATCGCGGTCGGGAGCTGGTGGAGCGTGTGGGGTGTGGCGTCGATCGAGGTACCGATCTCCTGAGCGGCCCGCGCGGACGGTCCGAAGGCGTAGACGCGTCCGCCGTCCTCGGTCCACAGCTCGGTCAGCAGCTTCATCGCCGCGGTCTTCCCGGCGCCTGCGGGCGCGAGTGCGAGCTGCAGCCTCCGCCCTGACCGGGCGAACTGCCGAACCATGCGCTGCTGCCCCTCGTTGAGCGACGACCGTTTGAGAGCGCGGTCGACACGTCGGCGAAGAAGCACGTGGCCGCCGCGTCGGCGGGCCCACGCGACGAGATCGCCTTCCTGGAAAAGGGTCCGCGTTGTGGTGTAGCGCGTTGAATTGTGGTTCTGGAACACGGATTCGCCGGAGCGACGCCGCAGGAACGGGGCCTCCGCGACGAGCGTTGCCCCCTCTAGAGTGACGGTGCCCCGCGCTGACATGACGGCTTCGACGACCTTGGCGACGAGTTCTTGCCGACGTTGCGGGCTGACCTTGAGGTGGGAAGTCTGACGGTGTGCCTCGCTTTCGAGGTGCCAGCGGGTGAAGTGGGCGTACTTCTCGGACACCGCGGCGAGCGTCGCGGTTGCAAGGCCGGCGATGTCGCGGACGTTCTCCTCACGCATCGGCCCGCTGAAGACCAGCCCGCCGAGCTTCTCGACCACGGCGCCGGGAACAAGGGTCCGGGCGAAGGTCACCCAGTCCGTGGTGTGCTCGTCAAGTGACTGTGGCGGCTGCTTTCCTGGTCGGCCGTCCAGCTTTGCGGCCCGGTCGATCTCGAAGATCTCCTTGGGCCGGGGTTCTCGCCCGTGCCGGTCCCGGAAGTCCACGATCCGGCGGGCCCGGGCGGCCTCGAACTGTCGTGTCCGCTGGGAGAAACCCTTGATCAGTGGGAGTGGCACGGCTGCGAGCTGCCAGATCTTGCGGGTCTGGTCGACGCCGTTGGCCGGCCGCTGGGACCATTTCGCTCCGTGTGCACGGAAGAGGTCGCGTGTGCGGGAGTCGAAGAACTCGGACGCCGTGACGGCACCGGCGAGCATCGGGCGGCCGTCGAGCGCCGTCCACTTCCCGTCTTCGGAGCGGCGGACCTTGGCGGAGATCAGCGCGTGGATGTGGACATGGGGGTCTCCGCTGCGGGAGTCCCAGTGCTCGAAGGTGGCGACGGTGATGCCGTCGACGTCTACCTGGGCTTCGCCGCGGTTGCCGGCTCGGGTGAAGGCGAGGTTGTGCTCGACGTAGGTCAAGGTGTCACGCGCGGCCTGGCGGACGAGGTTCGCGATCAGCTCCCGCTCTGCGGGCTGCGCGAGAGCCCACGCGACAGACACGGATTTGTCGGGGGCGAAGACCATCTCGAAGCCGGACACCGCCTGCTTGAGCTTCTTCTGCTCACTTGTCAACCATGCGTTGAGCTCGGTGGCGTCGACGTCTCCGGACGCTCCTGTGGCGTCGCGGAACGCCTGTTCCTGTACCGAGCGCCGGATCTGGCGTCGCGTCTCGGCATCGATCGGTGCTCCGACTGGGCGTTCGTGTTCGCGGTTGTATTGCTTATACGCCTGGGAAGTCTTGCTCCGCAGTCCGTCGAGTCCGCTGTAGACAGGGAAGTTTCGGCCGAGCTGTGTGGCTTTGAGCGCTTGGTCGGCGGTTGCTCCGCCGGCGATGAGCTCAGTTTCCATCGCGTCGGCGTTGGGATGGCGTCCTTCGCCGAACAGCGCCTGCATTTGGGCAGCGCTCACCTGGCCGGCGAGCCCCAACTCCTGCGCGCCGGCACCGAACCATTCGCCTGCCGGGTAACCATGGGAGAGGTAGTAGTCACTCAACAGCTCGCCGGGCTCGAGCCGGCGGTCGTGGCACGCGACCGCGTTCGTGAGGTACTCATGACCACCAGGGCTCAGCTTGCGCAAGCCCATCACTGATGCCCAGGCTACGCCGGGAAAGGCGAGACGCCCACCTGGTTCAGATGATCTGCAAGATGTCCTGAATGGTTTGGGGCCGCCGCGGAGAGGGGAGTGGGTGGGGGCGGTGATGTGGTCGGCGGGGTGGGGGTGTGTGCGGGGCGTGGTGGCGTCGGCGGTGGGACGTGGGGGCGTGCGGGGGTCGGGTCCGGCCGGCCACACGAAAGTCACCAGCCGCCGGCGCTTGCCGGCCGCGCGTCGACCGTGGGTGCCGGCGCCGGAGGCGCCTGCATCCCAGGGGCGACACGTGGTGGCGGCGTGTCGGCGGGCGCAGCAAAAGCGCCGCTGGTCCGAGACCAGCGGCGCCTTTTGAGCGGAGGGAGCTACGCGGCGATCAGTTCGTGCCGGGGGGTGAGCGGCGGGGCGTCGACCTCGGCGCAGATTCCGCACCGCCCGACTGGCGCGGTGAGGTGCTCGATGACGGAGCGCTCAAGGTTGCAGGAAGTGCACAGCGCGCCGTCTGCGACCGGGCGCATCGCGCGGGCCTCGAATTCGAGTTCTGACGTCCACCACTGCTCGTCGGTGTCCTCGGGGTCGTCCGACAGGGTTGGGCGGTCGTTCTCGTATTGGTCCACCACTCGCTCGTCCTTGCGGGCGCGGCTTGCGAGCGGAATGGCGCGGACGATTTCGCGGTAGTTCTCGTCGTACTGGGTTTCGATGGGGCCTGCTTCGACGTAGGTGCGCTGAGCGCGCTTCTCGGCTGGTTCATGCGTGGGAGTGGCGGCGGGACGCCGCGCCGCTGATCGGCTGTGGTCGGACACTTCCGCCTCCCGGCGGCAGGCGTCAGAGCAGTAGGCCATTTCAGGCAGCTCGGCGAGGTTGCCGTCGCAGTTGCCGCACCGGTGGACGTCGCCGGTGTCCGCCTCAAGCTGGCGTGCGCGGTCGGCCTGGCGTTTGGCGGCCAGCGTTGCGCGCTGGTGGCTGGCGTAGACACAGGACACGATGAGGGCCCGATAGGGCTTGTCGAGGCTCGGCCACAGCTGGTGCGACTCCTTGACCGCGTCCACGATCAGAGGGTGCGTCGCGGACGGGTTGTCGAGCAGGGTGAGGCAAATTCGGATCGCGCCTCGTTCGGTCTCCTCAGCCTGGGCGGCGAGCCACCGGAGGGAGCGTCGCGCCTGGGTGAGGGGCTTGGGGTTCTGCCGGAGGGTGGCGGCCAGTTCGTTCGGGTCGCTGATCAGGTCGGCCCGGGTCTCGGTCGTGTAGATGCACGCGTTGAACAGGCGGCGCTCTTCGTCGCGGAAGTCGTCCAGGTCGGCGCGGAGGCCACGCATGCGGGCGATCATGTCCCCGTCGGTCGGGTCGTTCGCGTTGAGCAGGTGGCCGCAGGTCAAGATCAGGCGCTGCGGGATGTCGCTGCGGTTCTCGAACAGCCAGCGCAGGGCGATGGACGCGGAGCGTTCGCGTCCGCTCCGAAGTGCGTCGACGACGTAATCGACGGTATAGGTTTCACGCTTGTTCTTTTCGCTCACGAGTGACTCTTTTCTATTCGGTCGGTTTTGGCTGAGGCTTGCGGGTTTGGCGCCCCGCGTGCCTTTCGTGATCAATATTAGTCGCCAATGGCAATTTGCTCAAGAATTACCCGCCTACGAGCAATAACTTTCGTGTGACGATTCAAAGATGCACAATGGCGCTCTGACCTGGGTGTTTGTGCTTTAATGGTGACCATTATGCGAGTGGCGGAGAAGTGGCCCCGAAGCCTTCCGGGGCAGGCCCTCGGCCTGCCCCTAATGCCTGTCCAAGGCCGAAAGGGGACCCGAATGCAAGGTCGGGGCCTCAATTTTATTTTGACGCGCTTTTTGTCAAAATAAAATTGGGGTGGCCTTGTATTTGGGGCATCGGCCGATACAATTTCGGGGCCACTTCTCCGCCGCGGAGGTGAGGTCAGAACACGGCGTGACCAGGCCAGAAGGGCTTTGAAGCTGGTGCAGAGCTCGACGGGAGTTCGCAGGGTGCGCGGGTCCGGTAAACTCCGGCTGCCACCGTGTACGGGCTGGTCGGCCCATGGCGCACGGCGGCGACGCCCTCGTGGCTTTGGCGAGCCGCCGCCTCGGCGGTGATGGCCTCCGGGCCTTCACGGGGTGAGGCAGGTGTGGCCGGCTCGGCCGGCCACACCGCGCCGCTCAAGGTGAGCCGGGACGACGTGGGCCCTGACCAATCGGACGCTCGCCCGGTAGCCTCGACACGGACCGAGCCCTCCCCAGGTGTGGGAGGTAGCCATGTCCTCAGCAGATCGGAAGACCGGGCGGCGCCGACGGCGTTCGAGCGCCGAAGTCGAGAGGCTCGCGGCCCTCAGGCGGGCGCACGCGGAACAGCTGGAGCGAGCGCGAGATCAGGCCCGCGCTGTGGACGACGCGCTGGTCCCGTTCGCGGAGGCGTTGGCGGCGATCGAGTCTGCGCAGTCGCACGCGGCGGCTCAAGAGGCGAAGGCACGCGAGCGGCTGGCGGACCGCATTGGGGAGCTCGACGCGGCACGAGCGGCCGCGGAGGCAGAAGGCGTGAAGGCGCGTGAGGACGCTGGAGCCGCGCTGGCTGACGAAGTGCGGCGTTGGCGCATGGTGATGGGGGGCTCGGTCCGCGCGATGAAGTCGGCGGGCCTGGATGCGAATGCCGTCGCGGCGGTGCTGGGAGTGTCCGTGCGTGAGGTGAACACGCTGGCACGTGTTGAGTCTGCCGACGCGCGTCCCGACGTGCCGGAAGCCAAGGCTGGCACTGGGGGCGTCGGTGTCGTGGACGAGGCGGCCGTTAGTGGCGTCCCGGCACGGGACGAGCGCGATGGCGGGTCGTCGCGGCATGTCGGCGGCAGCAGGGAGGCGCCGGAGGCCGTACATGGCGGTGGGAGCTGACGAAGCGGGTGGGGGTGTGCCGTGCACACCCCCACCCGCGCGGTCAGTGGTTCGCGAGTTCGCGTTCGCGGCGCTTGGTCACGGCAGCGTCGGCACGCTCGTGGCGCATCCGCACGGCGGCGCGTCGCCGACGGACGTAGTACGAGACAACGCCCACCGCGCCGCAGCAGAAGATGAACCCGCCGAGCTGCGGGCCTACCGCGTCGTCGTGGATGACAAGGTCCAGCTGCCCGACGAACGCAGTGAGCGGCATCGTGGCCGCTCCGGCGACGACGAGACGTCGACGACGACGCTTGTGCGCCGTGGCGTTCCTGGGACGTGTTGCTCGGGCGACGAGCAGGCCCGTCAGTGCGCCGACTCCGATGAAGACCGGCACCGTGACCAGCTTCCCCGGGTCCTGTGGCGCGACTGCGAGCATCGCGACGAGCCCGAGCGGCACAGTCGCCAGGTAGACACCGAACGCCGCGGAGGCGATCAGTCCCACGACGGTGATGCGGTACGGGTTACGGGGCATGTAACCAGCGTAAAACGTGATCAGCCCCAGAAAGGGTGATCTTTCGGCGGCCGGCCCGCGTCGGTGACGAGGGTGCCGGGCCGAGCCTGCGGAGGATTGGCTGCTGGTGCGGTCCGCGCGACTCACGACGCGGGTGGAAGGCGAAACCCTGTGACTTGCGCACGCCACAGGTCGAACGCGTCTCGCCAGTCCTCCGAGGCCGTCAGCGTGGTTCGGCCGTACGGGTCCCAGGTGTGCCAAGCACTGAGGCGATGGACGTCGACGGTCAGGCATCCGCTCGGGTGGCCAGCCCCACCGCTGAAAACCGCACGGAACACGCCGCGGTTCGGGTCGAGCGGGACGCGGCGCGGGATACCGGTCAGGTCCGGCGTCCGCCACAGCGCAGGCGGCAGATAGGCGCGACGGCGATCCGGGCTCGCGCACACTGGGCACCGGGTGTCGGCGAGACGGTGCCGCGTGCGTGTGCGGACAAGGTTCCCCTCGTGCCAGACGTTGACGGGCCCGAACCCTCCGTTCCCCCGGTACGGCACGAGGTAGCAGACACCGGACTCGGTGACGACGCACCAGTCTTCGAGTCCGTCGGCATCGTCACGGAGGTCCGCGGTCGGGAAGGCGGGCCACCCGGGGAGCGCGTCTCGGCCGGCATGGCGGATCAGATAGGTCCCGAGGTGGTCCGCGAGCACTCGGTCCGCGGCGCTCAGCTCGGCGTAGCCGATGGGCAGCAGTGAAGGCCAGAGCGATCTGGACGGGTCGTAGGGAACGACTCCTTCGGACAGGAACATTTCGACGTCGTCTGAGAGCTGGCGGTGCCACGCCCGCGCGAGGGTTCGGGCGGCTCCGTGGCTCATCTCGTGGAACCAGGTGATTCCGAGCCGGTCGTTCGCGCGCGCGACGCGGTGGACATGGGATCTGACTTCGGTGAGGTCAATCCGTGAATGCGGCACGGGCTGACTCCTTCCGGACGGCGAGCCGCGCCGAGCGCGGGAGCGCTCGGCGCGGCCGTGCGTGGGAGGTGCCGGTGGCCCGGTAGCGGGCCGGGCCACTGGCGGGCAGTGCCTGGTCGGCGGGGAAGGGCCGACCAGGCACCGCGATCGGGTCAGAACGTGGGCGCGTCGGCCGCGGCGACCAGGTCGTCGAGCGGGGTCGAGGTCGTGTCCCACGGGTCGCCGGCCGGCTCGGCCGACTGCTGCGTGGGGATTCCCTCGCGAGGCGCCTTGGTGACCTTCGCGACCGCGTACTTCAGCGACGGGCCGATCTCGTCGACGTCGATCTCCATCGAGGTGCGCTTCTCACCGTCGCGGGTCTCCCAGGACCGCTGCCGGAGCCGACCCTGCACGATGACGCGCTGGCCGCGGTTGAGCGAGTTCGCGGCGTTCTCGCCGGGCTTGCGCCAGATGTTGCAGCGCCAGAAGGACGTCTCGCCGTCCTTCCACTCCCCGGACGTGCGGTCCAGGACCCGCGGGGTCTGTGCCACGGTGAGATTGGTGACGGCGAGTCCGGACGTCGTGAACCGCAGCTCCGGATCCGAGGTGAGGTTGCCGACGACGGTGATAGTGGGCTCTCCGGCCATGGTGGCCTCCTTCGGGCTGGTGGTGTGTGGAACGCGGCGCAGCCTCAGCGCGCCGCGCCCGGGCCCGCAGCCCCGGACCAGCTCGTCCGTCCGGTGTGGACCGACCGCGCCCCGCGCGAGCGATGCGCTCGACCGTGAGGGTCGGTCCGCCCGGACGGATGCGGCCGGTCCTCGGGGCTGCTCGCGGCCCGGGCGCGGTGTGCTTGCCTTCGGGCGTCCACTCGCCACCGGCACGCGGAGGGCGCGAGCGGAGAGCCTGCGCAGCCGTCGCAGGTTGGCCTTCTCTCACCAACATGAAGCGAGGGCTGCATCCGCCGGTTAGGCGGATGCAGCCCTCGCTCGGGTGAAATCAGGCTGTTCCCAACAACCCAGTGAGATGAGCTGTCTACTTCGAGCGCTCGATGATTTCCTCGCCGAGTCGTTCGATCACCGTGCCGACGGGCAGCTCGTCGGCGATGGCCAGCAACGAGTGGGCCGAAGCCTCGATCTCGGAACGGTTGTGTTCGGTGTCGGCGACCCCGGACTCGAACAGACTCGCGCGGTATTCGGTCAGATACTCGTCCACGGACATGGCAATCTCGATGACCTCGGCGGTAGTCGCGGCCTTCCGCGATTCGAGGCCGGTGAACACACGGCAGAGATCGCAGCCACAGCGGGCGTTCCCGCGCTCGCATCCCGTGGTGACGGCGACGAGTTCGCCGTCGTCACAGGCGAGGAAATCGGCGGGCCGCCACCCTTGCGTGCGCGCGGTGGCGACGAGTACGCGAAGCTTGGACACAGTGAACCTCCTTGTGGTTCTCGGGAATAACAGGCCTCGATCTGTCAGCGGCCGAACGAGCCACACTGGTTGACCAGCTCGCGGGCCAGGCCATGCAAAATCGGGTACGTGGCACTACCCAAAGCCCAGCCCGCGATGCTGACCGCTAAGGGGGGCAGCATGAACGCGATGATGCACACCACGTCCCACATGTGTTCGGAGACGAATGCTCGCTTCGGCTTTGATCGTTTTTGAACAGGGCGGGGTTTGTCCAGCGGGAACGCGTTGTCGGCGGGTGAATGCTGGATGTCTTCGGCTGCGTCATACCGATGCCAAACCGGCGGTTCTTGGTCACGATCGTTCTCTCGCATGGGATCTCCTCGGGGTTGAGGAACCGACTTGCTGTGTGCAAGGGCCGGCTGATCCCAGAGACGGGATCAGCCAGCCGCCGGTCAGAGGATGATGATCGAGTCCCCGCCGAAGGCTTCGGGCGGAACGTTGATCGCGCGCGCGAGTGCGGCGAGCAGCGCGGTCCGGAACTCGGCCAGGTCCTCGACCACCTTCTCGAACCAGCGGCGGAAGTCCTCGTCGAGAGCCACGGGCTCTCCGTCCTGGTCCGCGCCGGTGATCACACACGGGCCGTGGATGACGGGCAGGGTCTCGGGCCGGCTGAGAAGTTCCGTCGCGTGGCGCCGCTCGTCAGTGGTGGCAGGGAAGGCCTCCGCACGGGTGTCGACGAGAAGCCGGTGGAGCAAGCGGGTCGCTCCGACGTTCAGCGGGTGCGCGGCGATGCTGTTGTCACCGACCCGGAACTCCACAGTGCGGAAGTGCCGCATCGGGTTCGGGATGTCCCCGAGGTGATCGAAGATGCCGGGCCACGGTTCCGTCGAGCTCATGTCGATGAGGCCGATCCCCGTGGACCCGACCTTGATCGCCCGCATCGCGTCCGGCCCCTCCGCGTCCCAACGGGGCGGCATGGGGGAGGTGGGGTTGCCTTCCTCGTCGGTCGAGAATGCGGCGAGCAAGTCCATCAGCTCATCGGAGGAGGGGTTGATCACGAGCTCTCCTTTGCTTTTCGGTTTGTCCGGGTCGGGTGGAGCCGGTGGCTGCCCGCCCCGGACGGGGCGCTCGGTGTTCGGCCGGCGAAGGCGTCCGGGTCAAATCGGGTCGGCCAGGACGGGCGGCGCGGACCTCGCCGACGCGAAGGCATCGCCCGTCCTGGTCGGTTTGACGCGGACGCCGGGAGTCGGCCACCGTGCGCACGCCCCGCCCGGGCTGCTGCAGCCCGACGGGTCAGGGCTGTGGTTCGTCGGCGTCGCCGGCGGCGAGCGCGCCGAAGCGGGCGAGTGTGGTGCCGGCCTGGTCGGCGAGGGTTGTCGAGCAGGTCTCGCCGAGTTGCTTTGTCAGCACGGTGAGTGCGGCGATGACGAGGTCGGCCGCGTCGGCCTGGTCGGTGTCGATCCGAGCGACGAACCGAGTCTGCGCGCGAGTGGCGACGGTTGCGGCACCAACAGCGGCCGGTGATTCCGGCGGTGGTGTCGGCTCGCTGGCTTCCGCGGTGGGCGGAGTCGCTGCCGTCACGGCAGCGACCGTGTCGTCGAAGACGGGCGTCGAGGAGTTGGCAGGATCCTGCTTCTTGGTGGCCGACTGGGGAATGTGACTGGCGGGCTGGGAGACCCACTCGATCGGAGAGGGCACTGGGTGTCCTTTCGCAGAGGAACCGAGATGCATCGTTCGCGGTGCCGTCACGACAGTCCGCCGGTGAGCGAGCCACGTCGCCGGATCGATTCGTCGATCAGGAATCCGGCGGCGGTGTCACGAGAGCGAGTTCCCTTGAGTGCCAGGGACATGAGGTGACCGAGGATGGAGGCCTCGGATGTGGATTCGACGGCGAGCCGTGCGCGAGTGTTGTCACCGCAGAGGAAGTAGGTGACCGCGAGCGCCCCCGCGATGGCCGCGCCGTCGTCAGAAGGCGCGACACGAAGGAGGTGGTGAAGCAGGTTCTGCGTGGCGACGATGTCGTCGTCACCGCGGCGAGGAACGACGGCGGCCATCGCTACGTCGATGCTGCCGAACGCGCCGATCAGATCTGCGATCTGTGTGTCGGTCTTCGGAAGGTTGCCGCTCTCCACGGCGGCGACGGCGGAGTCGACTCGCTGTAGACGCCTTCCCAACGCCGGAAGGTCCTGACGATTGGCTTCTTCGCGCACCGCGGTAGCGATGTCCCGGACAGCCTGCGCCAATCGCATGCGGACGTCGGCGGGGCCGGGCTCGAAATCTTGCGCGACCTCCTGGATGCTGCCGAAGATCCGCCGGCCGTTGTGCGCGTTCACCGCTGCCAGCTCGGAGCCGGACACGTCCGGCAGCGTGCCGCTGCACGCGTCGTGACAGTAGCCCCGCCACGGTTGGCCTGGCGCGAAGCTGGGGACGTGGACGACCCGCACGCGTGAATGGCCGGCCTTTGCACACAGGTCCTCGAAGGTTTCGACCTGCAGATGAAGCGGGAGGTCTGGCTCGTCGAACTTCGCGCCTGTGACGATGACTCCCTGGAGCCGGGCCACCTTCACGCCTTCCACGACTTCGAGGAGCTGTGGCGTGGCGTTCCCGGGGTACGGGGCGAAGTGCCTGAGGTCCATTCGAGCTACGGGGCCGAGTCGGGTCTGCCCGCTCGGGTGGACGATCGCGGAGACGAGGATGATCGATTCGCTGGGGTGAAAGCCGAGGATCAGCGGTATCGAGGCGATGAGGGTCGATTCGTCCTTGAGGTCGATGGGTTCCATCGATGTGTGTCCTTTCTGTACGGACCTGACTCAGGTGGGCAGGGCGAAGCCGTGCTGGGCGCGGATGCGCCCGGGCCCAGCACGGGTTGGCAGGGTTTACGAGGCAGGTGGCCGGAGGATTTGGAGGGCCTCGCCAGCGCCGCGGAGAAGCGCCGTCGACACGAAGTCGTGGGGCATTCCTAGGCCCATCGCCTGTGAGATGCCCAAGCTGAGATTGGTCGGGGGCTTGACGGCGGAGGCTGCGAGGCCCGCCCACACTCCTTCACCGCGGAGGTACGACACGGCGGCCAGCACTCCCGCGATCGCGGCGGCCTGGGGCTGTGGCGCGAGGCGCAGCAGCTTCAGGAGCATGTTCGGCAGATCCGCCTCTTCGTTCTCTGCGAAAGAAACCACGGCGTCGGCGATGACAATGCTGGCGAACGCACCGATGAGGTTCGCGATTTGTTGGTCTGAGAGTGGGGCGGACGTGCTGTTGGGCGTCGTCAGTGCGGACTCGAGCTCGTCCAGCCTCGACCGCAGAGCGGCGAGGTTGTTCGTGGCTGTTTCGTCTCGCACGGCTTGAACGACCGACCTGACGAGCGGCTCGAGCGGTGCGCGCTGTGACTGGGGTGCGGGGTCGAACTGAGCGATGAGGGCGTCTCGATCCGAATGGATCTGGTGCCCAAGGTACGTCAGAGCGAGTGCGAAGTCGGTCGTTGCGGGATCAGGCAGTGTTCCGTGGAGGTCACTGTCACCGTAGGTGCTCCACCGGGCGCCCTTCGCGAACTCCGGTACGTGGATGGCCTCGATCGTCGCGAAGCCTGCTGAACGCAGAGCCGTGACGAGGACGTCGACCTCGGAGACCAAGGGCAGGTCGGCTGTCTCCTCGTTGCGGTGCGAGGCCACGACGACGAACACGGCCGGGGCCGTAGCGCCTCGGAAGAGATGGACCAGGTCAGAGGTCGTTTGTCCGGGCTTATTGGCGATTTCATCGATGTCCAGGCGCGCGAGCGAGGCCAAGGTGAAGGTGCCGTCGTGTGTCGGAACAGCGCCGAGAACCAGGAGCGACTCCCGCGGGTAGAACCCCGCGAACGCGGGTAAGGACGCGAGAAGTTCGCCTCGTGCGGTGTTTTCCGTCCGTTCCATGTGGACTCCCTCGCAATCAGAGGTGTGACGACTGTTGGGTGAGTGCGGCGCCGTCACTTGGATGAGGTGCTCGTGGCGCCTTGAACGCGCAGTGGCTCCAGCTCTTCGGAGCGGTGATGCTTTGAAGGGCGGAGTTCGACACCGCCCAGCTCCGTGCGGATCAGCTCAGCGGCGCGCTGGAAAGCGTTGCGAGCGGGAGTCGGATGGCGTGCTGTGGCTGGCATGGAGCCTCCGGCGGGCGAGGCGGACAGGACCCGCGCCTCTCAGCACGCCGGCCTCGGGGTCACCTGAGCCGTCGAGCACGGGAGGTTCGACGCCTCCGGCGCTGACCCCGAGGCCGGTGTGCTTGGCTTGCCGGGGCCTGTGCCCGCGCGATCGGCGGCTTGTTCGCACAGGAGTCCCGGCGTCGCTAGACGACTCGCTGCTCGGGGATTTCCCTGGGGCTTCTCCTGCCCGCCGAGATCCCGTCGCGGATGGCGGTGGTCAGTTCTCGCCAAGTGAAGCCTTCGACTCCGACGTGTCGTCGGCCGGCATCGACGATTGCGTTGGTAATCGCCGCGTCGCTGATCCAGCCCTTCTCGGCGAGCTCACCCAGGGCCGCCGCGGCGGCGAAGACCGCGATGTGCCGCTCGCCGACACCGGCGGAGCGGACCTCCGAGGTCTCGCCGGCGACTGCAGCCTCGACGTAGGCGGAGATCCGTCGTGGCGTAGGGGGTTGTTGCCCAGGTGCAGAAAGGCGGGGCGGGGCCGGCGTCAGCCGCTGGGCCAGCCAGAGTGGAAGGGGAGCAGGCGGAAGGTCTCGGGCGACCTCGTACGGCGCGAGACGCCCACCCCGCCGCAGCCGCGATCCAGGGGCCACAACGAGTCCGCCGTGGCCGCGGGTGTCGATGCTCCAGCCGAGGCCGCTGCGGCGCCGGCCAACGGTGCTGCGCAGCCGCAGTCCGCCGGGTTGGTGGAAGTAGCGGTGTTCTCCGCTGTTGGGCGTGCGAGTGATGAGGGTATGGGCGGGGTCGGGTTGGCCGGCTCGCGCACAGAGCGCGGCGAGGACGTCGCGTCCGTGGTCGATGCCGCGGCTCCGCCATGGCTCGGGCACCGGGCCGCGGCCGGCGTCCAGGTCGATGACGAGGAGGTCGGACGGGCCGCAGGCGACGCCGACGTTGTCGCGGGGGTGGTCGGACCACCAGGCGCGGATCTTGGCGTGATCTGTTGTGGCCCAGTTCTCCCAGTTCTCGACGGCAGGCCGTTTGGACAGCGGGTAGAGGGGAAACACCGCCCATCGATTGTTCGCCGAGTCCAGAGCGACTTTCATCAGTTCCGGCAGGACATCGGGGGGTTCGGGCTCCGTTGGAGCGGATCTTCGGACACGCACGGCTTACCTCCGGTTGTGCATGTGGTTCGCGGCGAGTGATGGGTCACGTGGAGATGGTCGGCAGGGTGGCGACGACGGCCGCCACCCTGCCGACCGCGAGTAGAGGGGTCAGCCGACTTCCTCGGGCTCCGTCGGGTCGGTCTCCGCGTCGATCACGTCCTCGTCACCAACCGAGTCCGCGGGCACGTCGTCTCCATCGGAAGAAAGCGCGTCGGGCTGCGCGGCGCTCACGACGTCGTCCTCGCGCTCGGGCGTGATGACCTTGAGCTCCACGTCCGAGGGCTTGTAGCCCCAGCTCGCCAACGTCTGCATGTAGGCGGTCTCGATCGGGACCGGAGTGCGCCACGACGTGCGCGACATGTGCTCCTCGTAGGCGGCGAGGGTCAGGAAGACGTCGAAGACCGTCGCCCGCGCGCCGGACAACGTGGCGGCGTGGCCAGCGAGGTCGTCGGTGCCGAGAAGGGTTCGGGCCAGCCGGTGACCGTGCTCCATCGGTCGGTACAGGGTCGGGTCGGCGATCGCCTTCTGTGTGGCCAGCCACCCGTGCGCCCCTTCCGGGGCGCGGCGGCGGCCGGCGAACTCCCGGAGCCACTCACGACGGACCTCGGTGGCGGCGTCCCAGTCCTTGTTGTTGCTGATCACCCACTTCCGGATGATCCGGTTTGCCTGGCGAGTGGCTTCGTCGACGGCACCCTGGTTGGTACTCACGCCTGCCGCCGTGCTGGCGCGAACGGCCTTCCCTCGCGGGGCGTCCTTCAGTGCGTGTCCGTGCGCGAGGAAGTCACTGCAGCCGAAGGTGGGGACCACCGAGATGTCCCATTGGTCTTGGGGCCTGTCCACGGACTGCCGGCGCTCCGTTACAAGCCAGGCAACGTGACCGGGGCATTCGATGTGGGCCTCTGCGGTGAGCTCCGTTCGCGGTTCGTCGTCCGGCGTCGGACGGAGCCAGCTCAGCGAGCGACCCGGTCCCTCGCGGCGGAGCACCGAGCCGTCGACGATGGTCACGCCTGCGGCGTCGAGCTCGGAGGTGAGGGCCTCCGTCAGCTCGCGGATGGTGGCGGCCTCGGCCTGGTCGTTGCGCAGGCGCCGCGCGAGGGTCTTGAAGTTGTTCGGGCTTTCGACGGCGGTGACGATGAGCCTCTTCGCCTCGTCCAGGAGGCCCTGCTCCTCGAACCAGGCGATCTCGGCCGCCTGGAGCGTGTCGAGCTGGTACTTGTCAGCTGCCTTGACCGCCAGCTGGGAGGCCGCCAGTGCCAGCGACGCCTTGATCTCGGCGCGGGCCTTCCCTCGTTCCCGGGCGATCTTCGCCGCCGACACCCCGAGGTCGAGCAAGTACTGGTGCGCGTTGGCGGTGTCCCCGTGGGTCAGCGGTTGACGCTGGTCGTTCTCGTCGAGCTGGTCGAGGACGCGCTTGATCTCCGCAGCCTTCTCGTCCTCTGTGGGCGGCTGCTTCATCCACACGGGGACGGTGGTGCCGGCTTCGCGCGCGTGCAGCACACGGCGCTGGCCTTCCGTGACGACGATGACGCCGTCGTCACGCCGGTATCCGTTCGTGGCGGTGTTGACCCCGCGCTGCTGGTAATTCGCGACCGTCCGCTTGTCCGTCTCGAGGCCGACGGTCCGCACGTTGTCCAGGATCACGACCTCGTGCGGGTCAGCGTGGACGATCGTATCGATCTCCTCGGCCCAGCTGAGCCGATCCGCTTCGCCCGGCTCATCCTCCGTCGGACCGGCTGGCTGCGACGGGACGGCTGCGTCCGATTCCTCCGGCGCGGAAAGGGCGTTCTCGTATTCGGGTTCGGTAGTGCCGACGGTCAACGTCATCGAATCTCCTCTGCAGAGTGTGAAACCGCTCGTCAGGAGCGGCTGTGAGCGGGGTACGCCCCGAGCGGGACGCACTCTCCTTAGTGGGGCCGCAGGCGCCGGGGGCGATCGCGGCTTCGCCCAGCCGGCGTGGACCGCCGTCGCGTGACCGGACGCCGGGTGGCGTCCGGCCACGCGCGTGGGGCGGTCCACCCGGCTGGTGCGGAGGTCACCGCGACCGCGTCCGGTGCCCGGCTCCGCTAGAGTGCGTCGTCCCGCCGGGGCGTGGCACGCATCAGCCGGTGGGGCTCATGGCCTCGACGCACACGCAGTAGCGGTCGACCTCGCGGCAACCGGGGCACACCTCAACGAGGTAGCGCCTCGCGCACCAACGCGAGCAGTCCTTTTCGGACTCACCGCACTCGACACAGGACCCGCAGACCTCGCACAGTCCGGTCTCGACGTCGGCTTCACTGGCGTTGCACGTCGGGCACGCCCGCCAGTCGGCCCACAGTTCGAGCAGGTTCTCTTCTCGGCTGGTGAAGTCGGTGTTGGAGTACCAGACTCCGTTGTCGTAGAAGCCACGGTTCTCGTTGAACACGTAGGCCTGCTCGGCGTAGCGGCGGTTGACGGTCAGGACCGCGACCTTGTTGAACGGCCCCAACCAGGCCTCGAGGCGTGCTCGTGAGGTCGGATCGTCGTAGTTCGCGAACGGCTTGTTGCCAAGGCGTTCGTCGGCGAAGACCCTGGTGTCCGAGCGCCGGTCGCCAGGTCCCGGGTGGACGCTGTGGGGCAGGATCCCGTTGTGGGCGACGACAGTTCGGCTGTCGTTGCCCACTCGGAACGGGTGCATGTTCGCCTTCGAGAGCGAGCCGTGGGTGGCAAGCCGGCTGTGGAACAGAGCCGGCCCCTCCGGGTGTCGCGCCCTGGCCGTCGCGAAGGTGGCGATGAGCCGCGCCGGGTCGTGATCCTTACGTACGAGGATGCGGTCGCCGACGACGATGGCGAAGCCGTGGCCCTGATCGTTGATCTCCGCGCCGCGAGCGAGGGCGTCCGCATCAGGCAGGATCCCCGGGGCGAGGTAGGTCAGCATGCACACGTGAGGGCCTCCCACTCCTGCGTCAGGGTCGAGTACTCCGGGCGCAGCGAGACCCAGTTCGTGAACGTCTCCCACTCCCAGCCACGGCAATGCACGATCGCGGGGATGCTGAGCTCGCGGGTGTACTCGATGGTCGCGGCCGCGAACGTGAGGGCAGCCTGTACCTGGTCGGGTTCCAAGGAACTGGCGAACATACGAAGCTCGAACGTCGCGGAATTCAGGGTGTTGACCGCGGCGTACCGGGGGCCTGGCCGCCCGCCCTTGCAAGCCTCTTTAACCGTCTGACGCACGTATGGGCCGAACTCCGCGTAGTCGGAGTTTCGTCGTCGCGCCAGCCGCTGAACTTCACGAGAGTTGCGGTAGATGAACTTCATCCACCGGTAGACGTGGCTGCTGTTGGCAAATCCGTCGCGGCTGACGTGGATGTGCAGGCCGGTTCCCTCTCCGTTGCAGCCCTCGGACTTGAGGCGCCCCAACATCACCCAGGGGAAATTCGCCATGGCCCAAGGGAAGGACATGGGGTGGGTCACGATCTCGAAGCCCTCGAAGATCGAGGAGTCTTCCTTGAGATAGCCCAAGTTGCCGAGATCCCGGAGGCAGAGCTCGGCGCACTTCGTGAGCCGGTCGCTCGGCGTGTTGACTTCGAGCTCGACACCGAAGTGAAGGCTTCCTTCGCCGTGGAAGACAGGCCTGGGCTTGTAGTCGTAGTCGTGGACGAGATCCGCGTCCAAGGTGTCGGGGTCCGAACAGTGCTGGCAGCAGTCTTCGTCGGTGACGAGGGTCGAGCAGTAGCGGCACTCGTGGTACCCGTGGTCGTACTGGCACATGCCGCAGATGTCCGAACCGGCGTCCGTGCGGAACAGCGTGCCCGCGTAGAGGTCGCAGCAGTAGCAGAGGTAGAAGCGAGAGGTCGCACATGCGGGGCAGATCTCGTCGCCGTCCGAGCGGCTGACGAGATCGTCCATTGTGGTCGGTGAATCGCAATGGCTGCACAGCATCGGTTCGAGTGCGGTGATCGGCATTGTGGATCGCTCCTGACGCCGTCTGGCCGGCATGGCCGGCGGCCCACGGTGTGGGCCGCGCGCCGATCAGCGCGGCCAGGGCGTGGCGGGCCTTTGTGCGGAACCGTTCGCAGTTATCCCGCGGCCCGCTACGCCCTGGGAGCGCTACGGTTTCGAGCGTGCCCACGCCGAGGTCGTTGGCTCGCCGGGAGCGTTTTACCGCTACAGCCAGCGTTCAGACCTCTACATCAAGCCGGGCAAGAGCCAGTTGATCGGACGGACCCTCAAGGCGCCGAGCTTCGCGTACGACGCAGCGAGGTTGCCGTCGGCTTCTATCAAGTCGTAACTTCCGACCCACACCGAGAACCACGGTTCCCGTGGTGCTCCCAGGCGTTGTTGTGCGTCGGGGCCGGTGCTGTGTTCGGGGCCGAGAAGGCGCGGCGACCGCCGGTACTGAGTCATCCGGCCGCCGACCATCGGGCAGGCCTTGATCGTGTACGCCGCGCAGACAGGGTGCAGGCCGGGTTCGTTGGTGCAGGCGCGCGGCAGGTCCGACAGCCTCAACAGGAGTACCGTCCGGTCGACCAGGTCCCGGCCGCAGACGCCACACCGCCGCCTCTGGAGACAGGCGTTCATGCGGTCCACGTCCACTGTCCCGAGGAGATACCGGCTGTCGGGCGTCCGCGGTGTTATCCACGGCACGACGAGCCCGCCGACGACGGGCAAGTGCGCCAGCGCCAACGGAATGGGCGGTTGTTCGGATTCGGTCATGGCAACCTTCCGTGATACCGGGTGAATGTGGAATGGCGCGCTGGGCGAACGATCACCCTGCGGCGGATGAAGAATCTGGATTGAGGGCGCGCTCGATGTCGTCCACAGTGGTGAAGAGCTCGGCGGTGCCGTCGGCGATCAGCCGGTGGCAACCGTTCGACTGTGCCGAAGAGATCGGACCAGGCAGGGCCAGGACGGGGTGGCCCAGTTCCTGTGCGTAGCCGGCGGCGCTGCGGACGCCGCTGCGGTTCGTTGCCTCGATGAACACCAGGCCGGCCGTCAACTTGGCGATCAGGCGATTCCGCATCTGGAAGCGGTGACGGCTGGGCACGGTGGTCAGGCTGTGCTCACTTACGATCAGGCCCTTCTCGGCGATGTGCTCGAACTGCCGGTCGTGGCTGAACGGGTAGACGTGGTTAAGGCCGTGCGCGACGACGACGGCTGCGCGTGCCCTGCCCGTCGACAGCGCGCCACGTTGCGCTGCCACCTCGATTCCGTGAGAGCAGCTGTTCCAGATCGCCCATCCGCGTTCTGCCAGCTGAGCACCGATTTCGGCCGCGTGGTGGTCGCCGTAAGGGGTTGCCAGCCGAGTGCCGATGACAGCGACGGCCCGAGTCGTGAGGTCGTTCAGGCGCCCCGCGCCGCGGACCCAATGAGCCAGGGGTGGTGCGACCGGCCCGTCGTCCAACGCGACCGGCCACTCGGCGTCGCCAGGAACGACCAGCCGCGCGCCGAGTGCCTCCGCGGCGGCGAAGTCGTGGTCTATGGCATCCCATCCACCGAAGTAGGACCGGAACTCGGCCTTCGCTTCATCGGACAGCGCGCCAGCCTCATACTGTCGAACGACCTCGAGCGGGCCGAGGTCACGCGCGAGACGTGCAGTGTTCGGCGCCGGCGGTTCGCATGCGATAACCAGGTACGCCCAGGCTTGTTCGATCGTGTGGGACATCGTAATTGTCCTTTCTGGGCTTTGGTGCGATCGCTGCACTCGTGACCGCTCTGCGGGCTATCGAAGGCGCAGATCGGTGCGGCGGTGTTCGAGTCGGCTCCACGCGGGTACCGTCGACCCGGTGTGGTGCAACGGCGTCGTGGCCGGTTTCTCCGCTTCGGCTGCGGTCTGCGGCACTGTCAGGACCCCGGTGCGGTAGGCGATCGCGACGGCGTGCGCGCGGTTTCGAGCCCGGAGCTTCTGCAGCACGCTTTTGACGTGGGTGCGAACGGTCTCGATCGAGATGAACTCGTGCTTGGCGATCCCAGCATTTCCGAGGCCGGACGCGATGTGGATCAGGACTTCGAGCTCTCGTTTGGTGAGGGCGAGCTTGGACGGCCGTGTCATGTCGGTCCTCGGCTTCCTGGGCGGGCGTGGGCGCCGGCCGTTCCAGCGGACCCGCTCGCTCGTGCGCAAGCCCCTGACAGAACGGCGTCGGTGAGCTGACGGGCTTGCGCACGGGCGCGGGTCTGCTCGGCTCTTCGCGCCGACGTCGCGCAGGACGCCTACGGGTCAATGTGACGACGTGGTGACACAGAAGTCGACCAGAGGCCAGTGTTGTATCACTGTGTTGACAATATTGGCGTTCTTGGGCAGGCTGAAGCCAGAAGGAACCCGGGCATGATCCAGACGGGAGTGATCGTGTCGGGGCCTTCCGGGCAGCGGCCCCGCTTTATCCCCCCTAGTGGTCAGCTGCGGTCCGGTCCGGGAGACGGTTGTCGGGGAGGGCGCCGTCTCCCGGACGCCGGCCTGCCTCCCGCCGGGTCATCCTGTTGCTGCGCCCCTTGTCGGGCGCCGTTCTGCCCTCCAGTCGTCCTGGTGCGAACGTCGTCGACGGCGTCCGTCGCTTGTGGACGCCGCCGCCGTTGCCTTCGGTGCAGGGCGGCTCTCTCCAAGGAGGGACCAAGTTGATGTCGAACTCGAACGGGCCTCGGGCCAAGACCACTCGGGAACGCAAGACCCGAACCTGGGTCGTCGTCGGCCTGATCGCCGCCGCGGCGTCAGTCGCAAGCGTGATGCCGGCGTACGCCATGACCACGTCTTCGGGCGGGGACACGGAAGTCGGCGCGCCGCCCGGTGGTGTCGCGGGGCCTGACGTCCGGGCAATCGCACCGGACGGGACCCGCATCACCGGGTTTAGCGTGTCGCCGCATGGCTTCGCCCACGAGCGGGCTGTCGCCAAGCGACTGAGCGCAGCGGACGGTGGAGTGTCCACCCAGTCGGGGATCAACGTCACGATCGCTTCGACCGGCGCCCGGTTGCGGGCGTCGGTCCCGAACGGTGCGGTGCTTGCTCTGGCCTACCCGAACTACACCGCGTTCGTCGGCTGCAAGATCTCCGGATCCGACGGCTTCGCGTGGGGCTACCTGGACGTGGAGACACCGCAGGGCTGGCGGACCGGCTGGATGCGCCAAGACCTCTGGTACGTCACGCAGTTCACCGGCCCCGGCAACGGCGGAAACGGCCTGCCGAAGGTTCCGTGGTGTTGAGTCGTCCGGCTCAGGCACACCCCTGAACACCTGGGGAGACGGGCTGTCCTCGGCGATTTGCCGCCCGTCTCCCCAGGTCCCTTTGCTTGCCCACAAAGAAATGGGTCGCTCATGTCTATCGATGTCACGCGTCGTCCCACCTGCGTGCGGATCGACCACGCCGTCCGTGAGGTGTCGCCGCAAGGCCAGGCGCTCACGCCGATCGTGCACTCGGGAACTGTCTCCGGAACGAGGTTGTCGAGTTACGGCATCACGATGCCGCCCGGTCACCTCAGCAGGGCCCACGTCCACCTTGGCGCCGATGTCCTCGTCCACGTACTGCGCGGGTGGGCGGCGACGCTGTGGGGCGAGACCATGCAGCCGATCCGGCACGGCGCGGGAGAACAGATCCTGATCCCCGCAGGGGTACCGCACGCCGCCCTCAATCTGTCCCGCAAGAGCTCGGTCGTGGCGCTCGAAGTGCGGACCGACCCACACGCCAACCGCGACGTCGAGCTCCTGCCTGACCTTGACCCGATCGCTGCCGCTCGTGTGGAAGATCTGCAGAACCAGCACCGCGACCGGAATACACAAGCCACGGCGGAAGGCCGGATGCCGTGGTGACGACACGGGAGATTCCTGCGTACACGCCCGGGCGCGTCGACAGCGTGACCCTGTCGACCAACGAGTTGGCCGGTGGGCCGCTGGCGGTGGCTGTCGACGCTGTCCGCCGGGCCGCCGACGACGTCCATCGGTACCCCGACACCTCCGCGGCGGTGCTGGTGGAGGCAATCGCCCGTCACCACGGCTTGTCTCCGGACTGCGTTGTGGTCGGCGCCGGCGCGGCGGAGGTTCTGCACCGCCTCGGGCGCATCGCCGCGCCCGACCCAGCCGATCTCGTGATGTTCGGCTGGCCTGGGTTCGAGGCGTACCCCGTGTTGCTCAGCGCCGCCGGCAACGGTCAGCAGCGCATCCCCTTGACCGGGCGTCACCGGCTCGACCTCGAGGCGATGCTGGCGGCGGTGACCGCGGCGACGCGAGTGGTCGTGTTGTGCAACCCGAACAATCCGACCGGGACGATTGTCGCGGAGCACGACCTGCGCCGTTTCGTCGACAACCTCCCGTCGCGTGTGCTCGTCGTGCTGGACGAGGCTTACTTTGGCTTCGACGACGGCCCGGACGTGGTTGACGGAGTCGAGTTCGCGCAGCAATGCTGGGCCGCCGGCCAGGCAAACGTCGTGGCGGTGAGGAGCTTTTCGAAGGCGTACGGGCTTGCGGGCTTGCGGGTCGGCTACGCCGTGGCGTCGCCGGATGTCTGCGTCAGGCTCTGCCGGGCAGCCGTTCCTTTCGGGGTATCGAGACCGGCGCAGGAGGCGGCGGCAGCGGTGCTCGGAGACCCGCGCGAGACGGTGCTGAGGTGCCGGCGGATCTCATCGGACCGCGCGCACTTGGCCAACGTTCTCGGCGCGGCCGGGTATCCCGTGGCTGACAGTCGGGCGAACTTCCTCTGGCTCCCGCTTGGCGACCAGTCGGCCTCGTTCGTGGAGCACTGCCGCGCCTATGGCGTCGCGGTGCTCGGATACCCCGAGGGCGTCCGCGTGTCGATCGGGACGCTCGAGGACAACGCGGTGTTCGCCCGGGTTGCCGACGCGTACACACCTCAGCTGCGCCCGATTCGTCGGGAACACCGGGAGTAAACGATTGCTGAACGTAATTGTGTTGCGACATTCAGGTGATTAGTTGCTGTGTGCACATGTTCGCCCACTGAGAGGCATTATCTTGATCGACTTGAGTGGGCATTGGGGAGAATGCGCCACTTGGGGTCATTTCGGCAGGGGAGGCCGCATGATCGACGTTCGCATGACGTCTTGGCCGCGTTGGCGGTCGTATGCACTGTCCGGCCCGCGAGGCGGCCTTCCGCGTCGCCATTGTGCCTCTGAGTGATCGTTACCCCCTTCGAGTGAAGGGGGACGGTTCTTCACGATCAGAGGTGGGGGCGACTTACCGTCATCAGGACGACACGATGTGTCGGCGGTCGGTCGTCAGGTGATCGATGCGGGGGAGTAATGGCACTGCACGGCAAGCCGGGTTTTTTGTACCCGTTGCGGAACTCCGAGTTCCGGGTCCTCTGGCTGGCGGAGCTGATCTCGGTCGCGGGCGACCAGTTGGCGCGGGTCGCGCTCGCATTGGTGGTGTACGCCCGGACGTCGTCGGCGCTGCTGACGGCATTGACCTACGGGCTGACCCTCATTCCATCGCTGCTGGGCGGCGTTCTGCTTTCCGGCCTCGCTGACCGGTATCCGCGCCGTCGTGTGATGGTGATCGCCGACGGTGCGCGGGCTGTCCTGGCGGGCACGATGGCGATTCCGGGATTGTCTCTGCCGGTGTTGTGGGTGTGCGTGGGACTGCTGAGCCTTGCGGCCGGGCCGTTCAAGGCTGCTCAGATGTCGGTGCTGCCGCAGGTTCTTCAGCGCAGTGAGCAGTACGAAGCGGGTCTGGCTCTGCGCCAGTTCACGACGCAGGTGGCGCAGCTGGCCGGCTTCGCCGGCGGTGGTCTGCTGCTTGCCGTCGTCGAACCGCACGTCGGGATGGCGCTCGACGCTGGAACGTTCGTCCTGAGCGCGGTGCTGATCGCCGTCGGCGTTCGGGCGCGCCCGGCCGCTGCGGCGTCCGCGAAACCCGACTCCGGCGGCGCCAGTGGAGCTGCAAAAGGCGAGCGGTCGAACGTCGTGGCCCTCTACGCGCTGGTTTGCCTGCTGGGCTTGTACATTGTCCCCGAAGGTATCGCGGCACCGTACGGCGCCGGATTGGGAACCAGCGCCGTGGGCGTGGGTCTCTTGCTGGCCGCGGATCCGGTGGGCAGCGCTGTCGGGGCCTGGCTGAGCACGAAGGTCAGGCTGCCGGTCTCGCCGGCGGCGGCAGTCGCGCTGGCGGCGGTAGCGGGCGGTGTGCTGGTCTTCTGCGGGTTCGGCCCGGTGCTGCTCGTGTCCGTCCTACTGTGGGCAGCTTCGGGAGCTTTGTCGCAGATGTACCTGATCCAGACGCAGACGATCGTGGTGGATGTCGTGCCGGATCACCGCCGAGGGCGCGTTATGGGCCGGATGGGCACCACCATGTACTGCTCACAAGGCCTGGCCGTTGTCGTCGGCGGCGTGCTCGCCGACGCCATCGGCCCTTCCAAGACCGTGGCGGCCGCCGGCGCGAGTGCGGCCCTGCTGGCCGTGGTCGTCGGCGTGCTGTGGAAAGCGGTTCGCTCCCGGACTGCACCCGGGAGCGAGCCGGGGTCGATCACGAGACGTCAACCCGTTCACCAGTCCTTGCCACGCACCTCGGACACCTCCCCCCGGGAACCGGACCGTCACGTCGACCGGGGTAGGCACGCGGGAGCGACGCGTGAAGCCGCCGACCCGGCCGGCAATGCACAGGGCTTCAGTATGCAGGTCGGAGGCGAGCCGGCGTGAGTCGTCACGATGACGAGGGTGAACGGGCACCCGGACTACGCGGCTGGAAGGTGTGGACGCTGCCGCGGTCGGTGCTGGCAACGGTGCTCAGTGTCGACGCCGCGGCGGCGGCACTCGTGGCCGCGACGGCGCTGACCAGCGAGTTGTCAGGGCGCGACGTCGTGCGGTTCGGCGTCCTGGTCGTCGTGGGAGTGCTGGTCGCGGAGCTCACCCGGTACATCGAACAGATGCGCCGGCGGCTGGCGGACACCCCGCACGTCAACATGAGCTCGGTGACCATCCTGGCGGTCACGCTGCTGACCGGCCCGTTCTTGGGGGCGGTCGCGGCCGCGGTGCTGTACGCGCACCTGTGGCGGCGCGCCTGGCGAACGGCGGCCGGGCTCACCGTGTACCGGGCGACGTTCAACGCGAGCGGCATGATCGTGTCGACCAGCGCTGCCGCTGGTGTGGCTCAGCTCTTCGGTGGGCACCGCGTGCTGGACGCCGTGGGACCGCAGTCGTTGATCGGGTTCTCGTTGGTCATCTTCTCCTTCTGGGCAGCGAACTCGGTCCTCGTCGGACTGGTGATCTCTCAGGCGGACGGCGAGCGGTCGATCCCACGGCTGCTCGGCAGATGGGGCGAGAACGCGCTCGAGATCGTGACACTGTGCCTTGGCGTCCTGACCGCGGTGCTCATGGAGTGGCGACCGTGGCTGGCCGTTTTCATTGTTCCCCTGGTCTACGTGCTGCACCGAAGTGCGTCGGTGCAGCACCTCGAGGTGGCTGCGACGACTGACGCCAAGACCGGCTTGCTCAACATGTACACGTGGCGCTGCCTGGCAGAAAGCGGCCTCGAGAAGGCGCGGCGCCGCGGATACCCGGTCGCACTGCTCATGGCGGACCTCGACTTCTTCAAGCGGGTGAACGACGTCCATGGGCACTTGGTCGGTGACCAAGTCCTCCTCCGCGTCGCGGAAGTGATCCGCCGGCAGGTGCGGCTCGGGGATCTCGTCGGCAGGTTCGGTGGCGAGGAGTTCGTGATCTTCCTATCCGACATCACGATCGACGGCGCCGTCGACGTCGCCGAGCGCATCCGCCTGGCGGTCAGCGACCCGAAGGCTGAGCTACGGCGCGACGGTGATCGAGCTGGGCAGCCGCCGACGGTGAGCGTGTCGGTCGGTGTCGCCGGCGACCAGGACGGAGATCAGGACCTCGAAGACCTGTTGCGGGTCGCCGATCTGGCTGTTTACCGGGCGAAACAGCACGGGCGTAACTACGTCGTCGCCGCGCGGCCGTAGTTCTACGCGGACTCCTCGTCGGCTTCGTCCTCGTCGAACTCCTGCGCCCACTGGATCAGTGAGCGCGTCGAGAGCAGCCCGGACTCGCCCTTGGCGGTCAGGCGGTAGAACGTCTTCTTGATCTGGCCGGGCTCTTCGCGGCGGATGACGAGACCGTGCTCAACGGCCCGCTTCAGGGTCTGCGTCAATGACTGGTCCGAGAGGGGACGCACGTCGGCTCCGTTGCCGGGGCGGGTCTCGGCTTCGTTGACCATGGCGAGCAATTCCTTGTACTGGACCTCGCCGACGGCGAGCTCCGCCAGGACGGCGATCATCCACCGTCCGCCGAGGATCTGTACGGCTTCGTGAAAGCGTCGTTGGTACGTCACGTTGTCCCGAGCCACAGAATCCAGCTAACACCATGTCCAGCGGCTGGTCCCTGTGATCGGGAAAAGCCTGGGCTGCATGGTCCGAACGGGTGACAAAAGGCCCACTCAGCCCTCCGTGAGTGGACCACTTCGCTTCCGGTGAGTGGCATGCGGCCCCGTATACCTGAGCAGGCCAGGCACGGACCGTCCGGCAACGCATTGAGAAGACGGCGGCGCGGGCGCCACCAGGAGCAGGTTGGCACCCGCGCGGCCGTCGCACTATCGACGCGTTTCATCGATCGTGGAAATTCAAAGGGGCATCCGGTGCCGAGTACCGCCTCCCGCTGTTCCCGACGGCCCTTTCGCCGTCTCGCAAACGGGCGGGGAGCGCTAGAACCACCCGGACACGCGTTGGGCAGGACGTCGACCGATCCGCGGTGACCACCGCGGAATCGCCCGAGGCAGTTCCACTGGAGAACCCCATGAACAACCAACCCCAGCAGCCGCACGTCCTGCCGGCCGGCACGGCGCAGCGAATCGCGGAAGTCATCGAGGCCTTGCCACTCGTGTGGCCGTTCAACATGCACGCGTTCGTCGCGGCGATCAGCCGGAAGAGAGACAAGCCCATCCAGCTGATGCGCGGCGCGCTGTCCGGGGTCCTACCCACGGGCATGCTGTTCAGGACCACGACCGCCGACTACATCCTCGTGATCCGGGGCATCAACGAGGGGCACGCGAAGCACATCCAGTTCCACGAGCTTGGCCACATCCTCCTCGAGGACGCTGGGTTGACAGGGCCGGGATGCCATCGCCCCGGCGACCCCGACCGATCCGAACTCGACGAGCTCATCGTCGAGGAATTCGCGCACCAGCTGACGGCCGTGATCGTCCAGCACAACGTGACGCCTCGGAAGCCTCGCCGCACCCGCGCGCAGCAGCACCTGCACGCCGGATTCGCGGCTCGGGCCGACCTGGCGGACTCCGATGCGTGAGGCGATGAGCTGGGTCGCCTGCGTGATCGGAGCGCTCATAGTGGGAGAGGGACTTCGGGCCTTATGGATCGCTCACCACCGACGCGGGGCGCTGGCCCGCACCTACCTGGGCTGGATGCTGCTCCTGGTGGGGCTGTCGGTGGCACTGCGGGCGCCCGAGTTGGCCGCGGCTGTCGATCGCGCACTCGATGTGTCGAATGCGTCCGCGATGATTCGGGAAGCGGTGGGCCTGGCTTCGACCGTTGGTGCTTTGGGGTTGATCCGGCTGGTGGGGGCCGTCCGCTTGCGCCTTCGCTACGGGGTTGCGGTGGCTGCGGCGAGCACGGCGATCGTCGTCTTGATTGCCGGAGCCGAGTTGTCCGGCGTCAGCACGGGCCGGGTGACGCGCCTCGTATACATGGGTGCCTTCGGCCTGTACACCGGGATCGTCCTCGGGTTGTGCGCCGTGTTGTTGATCAGGGTTGCGCGGCAGACCGATCCAGTTGTCCGGACCGGCATCTCCCTCACCGCTGGAGGTTTCGCAGCGAGTGCCACAGGAGTTGCGGTCGCGCTGGTCGCGATCGTGGTGCCTCGTGCCGTGCCATCGTCAGAGGGTTGGTGGCCGCTGATCATCCAGGGCGGTGCAGGGGCGCTGCTTGCGATCGGCTCGAGCTACGCCGAGCTCGCCCACTGGACATCCTGGTTTCGGCGGCGACGGGCATGCCGGACGAACCGCGCGACAATCCACCGGCTGTGGCTGTACGTCGATCCCATCCGTCAGACCATGGCGCGGCGATCGCCGGCCGATCTCGATACGCAGCGGGAGGTCGTGGACATCTACGACGCGCTGATCTTGGCTCGGCACCTGGCGCAGGAGGCGCTCTCGGCTCAGGCTGAGCTGGTGGCGCACGCGCAGGGGCTCAGCGACGCAACCGCCGATCGCTTTGTCCGCGCCGCGGAGCTGAGGTCGTTGGTCGACGGCGAGGACCTGGAGGTCGGTCGTGTTCATCAGCGTGTGAATGTCGATCTTGAGCCAGACGCCGGCCCCGGCAGTTTCGACGCCTGTGCTCAACGGCGAGAGGTCGAGGAGCTCGGCCGACTAGTGCTGTGGGACGCGTCGGTGCGGCGAACCGCTCATCGGGCAACCCGGCCGAGCCCTGCATGTGACGCGTCTGACCGGCTCGCGGCATAGCGGCCCGATGTCCGGCAATCCGATGGCGCTCGTCATCGACCTGTACAAGAAATACAACGCGATCACCAACTGGAGCTGCTTCACGGTGCCGTGGACGCCGCGTACATCAAGTACTCCGACGGCAATGGGCCGGCCCAAGTCACCGCCGACGACTACGTGGCCGGATGCCGCGCCTCCGCAATTCCCTACGGGGGCTACCACTTCGCGCAGCAGGGCAGCGCGACCGCGCAGGCCGACGTGTTCATCGCGATGTACCGCAAGTACGGCGGGATGCTCGCCCCCGCGCTGGACCTGGAGACCGGCGACATCCCCGTGGCCCAGCGGCCGGCCTTCGCGCGGGCGTTCCTCGAACGCGTGCACGACGCCTTCCCGCGGGTGGTCCTCTACGCCTCCACGTCGTGGCTCGCCAGCCTCAAGCCCGACAGCTGGCCCTACGACTGGGACATCACCTGGGCCGCGGAGTACGGCGTCAACAACGGGCAACGCAACCAGGTCACGCACTATGCCGGCCGCGTCGACCTGCACCAGTTCATCAGCAACGGCCGGGCCGCCGGCACCGTCGGATCGGTCGACCTCAGCTACACCGGCAATCTCTCCGCGCTCCTGCTGGCCGGCGCCCCGCCCGCGCAGACGTCCGCCGCGACCCTCACCGACGACGAGGAGACCAACATGAAGCTCGACGCCGGAGACCGGCGCTCGCTGTCGTTTGACATTCCCGCCGGCGCGACGAAAATCCGCGTCAACTGCCCGATGGACAGCATGATCGTGCACGGCATCTGGCAAGCCGGCGACGGCCTGCCGCCCGGTACGGACTTCGACTACAAGTGGTCCTACGAAAAGGACTTCCGCGTCGACCGGCTACGCCCCTGGAAGATCGACGTCGCGCCCGGCGCGACCAACGGCAGCATCATCTACAGCTACGCCAAAGACCACCCCGAGCGCGCCGCGTCCCTGAGCTTCCGGTGATGATGGCCATGCAGTACGCCAAAGCCGCCGTCGCCGTCCTCGCCGCTGGAGTCTCCGCCGTCCTCGCCGCACTCACCGGCGACCAGATGATCTCCACCCTGGAGTGGGTGAATATCGCCATCGCTGTCGCCACCGCCGCCAGCGTGTTCGCCGCGCCCAACGTGCCCGGTGCCCGAGCCACGAAACTCGTCCTCGCCGTGATCATGACCGGCCTCACCGCCGTCGTGAACGTCATCGGCGCCGAAGCCACCACGCCGACCGATTGGTGGCAGCTGCTGACCGCGTTCCTGGGTGCCGTCGTCGTGTACGCAGTCCGCAACACCCCGCAAAGCCCACCAGCGGTCGTCTGAGGCCCGTCGACACCCCCGAATGGGGCGCGGCGCCATGCTCGGCGGTCGCGCGGCCCGCGGTCGTGGCCGCCGGCGATCAGGACGGGCCATTCGACGTGAGAGTGAAGTCGTACGGTCCGCCCGGCGCCTGAGGTGCCTTCACGGACAGCCACGTGTAGGCGAGTCCTTCCAGACCGGTCACGGTGACCGACGCAGGGAATTGGACGAAGTGGCCGTCGGCGCAGTCCGGGATGCAGTCGTTCTGCGACAAAACACCGGAAGCATGCGCAGTCGGCGATCCCCAACCCGACCACCGCAGTCCCTGCAACTGGCTGTTGGCGTCGGCACAAGTCAGCACGTACGACGAGGGCGCCGAAACGGCATCATGCGTGCACGTATAGATCGCCACCAGCGGCGCACTCAATGTCGTGGTCGGCTGATTGGTACCGCGGCCCACGAAGTAGCCGCCAGCGAACGCGCCGATCAATGCCACCACGCCAAGCGCACCGCTTGTCGCAGCGATGGCCGTCCGGTTCATGTCCATCCCAATGTCGTTCTTCGAGCTGATCAACGGATCAGTCGGGAGTTGCCAGGCGATCGTTGCGTGAGCAAGCATCCCGCAAGCCGGACCGGCCCTTCCCTTCCGCCGGTCCACAGAAAGCCCCCGCCGCTCCCCGGTGCTGTCGTCACCCGGGTTGAGCGGCGGGGGCTTTTTTGTGTGCTGGCGTCGGCTCAGAAGCTGGCGTCGGCGATCGCGACCCACGAGTGCGCCTCTATCGACGAAACCGTATGCACGCCGTGAGACCCGATCTCGACTCCATAGTTCGGGAGACCGTCGGGCACGTCTCGGACCGTGAAGTCGAACCTGCACGCAGCTCCCAGCGGGTTTTCCACGAACTGACCCTGGCCCAGCACACCCGACGCAAGTGCCTTCCCCGTCTGGTCGTACACCTGCACCAAGGTCCCGAGCTTCGCGTCGGCGTACACCGCGGTGCCCTGGCAGATCTCGCCACTCTTCAAGCCCGTAGAGCCCTTCGGGACCAGCAGCGACAGCGCCCCCTTCACGTCGAACGACGGACCAGCGGCATTGGTGTCAGTGAACATCGACTTATAGCTTGACGGAGCAGGCGCTGTTGCCGACGAGGCAGGCGTTGTCGCCGAAGGAGCAGGGGTGTCGGATCCGCACGCAGCCGCGGTAAGCCCAACGGCTGCCACCAGTGCGGCGATCACAGATGCGCGGCCCATGCTGATCAGAAGCCGTTGCAGGAGGCGGTGGCGAACTGGCCGGAGGCGGTCGCGGTCTTCGACTCCTTGCCGTCGACAACTACCTTGCAGGTCGCGTTTCCGCCGCCGGCACCGGTCGTGACGGTGAGCGTGCCGCCCTTCACCAGCCCCTGGGCGGTGACGTCCTTCGACCACGGCAGCTTGGCCTGCTCCTGATTGGTGGACAAGTCACTGCCGGACATCGTCGAGTACGTGATCGTGGCATCCTTCGCGGTGCCGCTGACCTCGTAGTGCACCGTGACGCTGCGGTTGGCCTCGGTGTTCAGGTCGCTGACGGCCTTGGTAGCGGTGGCAGTCCAGATGATGCAGATGACCAGGCCGATCACCGACAGGACCAGGCCGGTAATGGTGAGGCCCTTGTTCGTGGCGCGGTGCTTGCGGATCCGGCCGAGCCCGACAGCGGCGAAGATGATGCCGAGAATGACCAGGGGCCAGGCGACCAGCCCGATGATCGGAATGAAGCTGAAGATCAGGCCGATCAGCCCGAGCACGAATCCGGTGGTGCCGAGCCCGTTCTTCGGGGCGGTCGGAACGGGCGCAGTCTGCTCAGGGTAGGACTGCTGCGGGTGAGGCTGATTCACGGTTTTGCTCAACTTTCGGTATGGAGTTTTCTCGTGGTGAAGACCGCAAGCCTCAGACATGTCGGAGTGCGCACCCTGACGGTTACGCGCCACAGCACGGTGTTACGGCCGTGTTATCTCAGTTCTCCCACTGCTCCCCGGTGTCGTCCTCACCCGGGTTGAGCGGTGGGGCTTCTTTGCGTTCTGCGCCCAATTCAGAAGCTCGCGTCTGCGATGTGGTCAGAATCCCACGGTGGCCGACCGGTGCTCGAACCATTGCCGAGCGGACGCTGCGAGCGTCTGCTTCCACTCTTCGTCCGGCTGATCCTGGGCGATCTCTTCCCACATGGCCGTCAGGCCCCTAGCGAACAGGTTGATCGCGGCAGGGTCGGCGTCGCGCCACGCCGGACACTGCCGGGCGATGTCCTCGGCACTCTCCGGCGGATGCCCCCAGGCAATGAGGCGTGGCACCAGACATGCCGGGTCGATCCAGGCTGCGCCTCGCGTGGGCCACGCCCAGTCGATGACTTGGACGTCTCCGTCGCTGGTGACGAGGACGTTCGACGGGTTGTAGTCGGTGTGCAGGATCGTGTCTCCGGCCAGGAGTCGGCGCGCCGCGGGGTCCTCGATCATCGCGGCCCAGCGGAGTTCTGCCGGTCGGAAGTACAGGGGCGGCAGGTTCGGACATGGCAGCTCTGCCAGACGCCGCATCGTGGCGAGAACCTGTGGCAGGTCGGCCGACCCGGGCGTGTAATCGGCTGAGCGGCCATCGACGTATTCGAAGCAGAGGAGATCCCATCCGTGGATCTCGATCCGCCACCGCAGTTCCGGGGAGACGGCCCGCACGTGCGGGTTGATCGCCGCCTCGCGCTGCTGCGTGACGACCGCGCGATGGTCGGTGCGCAGGCCCTTAATGAAGACCCGGCCCTGCTCGGTGTCGAGGATGGTCGCGATCGCGGAGTTCTGCCCATCGCCGACGGTCTTGGCCGCAAGCACCGGGCCAAGGAGGGCTTCCGCGGCGTTGCGCACGGCGGGAGGGAGCTGCTCCCAATCGAGGCGTGGGATGGCCATCAGTGAATTGGTCCTCGAATCGTGGGTGCTGGCGGGGTGGAGCCTACGAGTGGAGCGGGCGCGGCTGAGACTCCGGCGAGCAGCTCGCTCAGCGCCCACCACCCAGCCCAGATGAGCGCGCCGCAGAACGCGACCAAGCCGAGGGCGATCCAGATGTGGCCATAGCCGTGGGGCCCGCGGTCGCTCACCGGTCGCCTCCGGCCGGCACGCTGGAAGACTCGACGCCCGCGTCTTCGGCGGGCTCCTGGTGCTCGCTCCGGTGGATCCGACGCAGCCGGCGCCACAACATCGCGGCGCCCCATGCGGCGTCCACGATGAACATCGCCCAGCGGGCGTAAGTGCCGGCGAGGTGCGACCACTCGTCGAACACGCCCGCGACGATCAAGATGGGAACGACGAGCACGAGCGGTGCGAACACGGTGTCGAAGACCGCGCTCCCACGGCTGTCCGGCTCGTCGTCAAGACTGCTCCGTCTGGTTGGTCGATGTGGCACGAGTCCAACTCTCTGACCTGCGGATCGCGCGCAGAATCGAATGAATGTTCTACTGAATTGTGGTCTTCTACTTCTCGTCCGAGGTCCGGCTCTCCACGGAAGACCCGGGCATGTGCGGAAACCATCACGTCATGGCGCCGGGCGAGTTCGGCTCGCACTTCGTGCGCTGCGGGAAGGAGTGCACCGCGAAGGAAGGGCCGGCCGGTGGCCACTGGGTGTGGCGGTGCCAGCAATGCGCCGACGAAGGGCTCAACCCATGGATCTACCCGTGGGGACACGTGGTGCAGAAGGAGCGGCTCTACCCCGACTGAGTCCGAGGTGGGCCCGGTCGTCGCCCGGCGCCCACCTCGGCCGGCTCAGCAGGTCAGCCGGTTACCGGGGCAGCGTCCATGTCCGGCCGGCTGACGGTTCGTCGAGCCATACGGTATGGCGTCCGTCCGGTGACACCGTGAGACCGAGGCGGTCCCAGCTCGGTTGCCCCGCCTCGTCCCACTGGGCGTAGCCAAACTCGACCGCGTCCCACAGGTCCCTCGGCCCGGCCTGGGCAACCGCGCGGTGACCGTCCTCGCCTGCGGCAATGTCGACGTGCGCCCACGAGCCATCTGCACTCGTGATTGTGGCTTTGGCCGGCTTGTAGTCGCTGTCCAGTTGCAGGCCGTACGTCGTGTCGCTGGGGAGCTTCAGTGCCGAGAGGAACCACGGGACGCTCTGCTCCCACGCGAGCGGTGGGTGGGTGGTGGTGCCGTGGCGAACCTCGGTTCCATCGGCCGGCGAGCTGGCCTGGGGGGTGGGTTCGCCGGGATGCCGCATCGCCATGAACGTCGCGTAGCCGCGATCGAATCGCCCGATCAGCGAGTCGCCGTCCTTGCGCAGCAGCACGAGGTTGCCGGCCGAGATGGTGAGTTTGAGGTCGGCCAGGATCATGCCGTCCTCGTGCAGCTGCTCGGCCCAGGCCGCGGGAATGCGAGGTACGGCAACGGTCGCGATGATCCGGTTGTAGGGAGCGAACTCCGGTAGCCCGTGAACGCCGTCTCCGGTGCGCAGGGTGGGGCTGAAGTCGAGCCCGGCGAGCCGTTCCCGCGAGGTGTCGACGTAGTCGATATCGACGCTGAACACGTTCTCGTCACCGAGGTACTCGCTGAGCAGGGCGGCGTTGTAGCCCGTGCCGGTGCCGATCTCCAGTACGCGGTCGCCGCGCTTGACGTCGAGCAGCTCCAACATGCGGGTCATCAGCCCCGGCTTGCTGGACGAGGACACCGCGTGGCCTCGCTCATCGACGTCGGTGGGCAGCGACGTGTTCGAGTACACCGCGTCCAGTCCGTCGGCGTCGGTGGCCAGGACTCGGCGCCAGCCACCGCGCTGCCCCTGCTCGAAGAACTCAGGGACGAACACGTGCCGCGGTACCGCACGGAACGCCCGCTGCCAGTCGGGAGAGGTGAGGTTGCCGCGCTCGGCCAGCTCGTCGGCAAGCCGATCCAGCCGCGCCTTCCAGTCGGTCATGCGATGCCTCCGGCGAGCAGGTCTGCGAGCTGGTCTGTGAGCGGGGCGCCGGTGTGGTCCTCCAGCCACCCGTATTGCCCGGCGGCGTTGACTTCCAGGAACACCCACTCGCCGGTGGGGCTCACCACGAAGTCGATCGCGCCGTACACCAAGCCGAGTTCCTTCATCAGGTTGCGGATGCCGGACTCGACAGCGGCCGGCGGGGTCACCAACTCATACCGCAAGCTGGCGTAGTCGGCGCGGTAATCCACGTACGACGCGGCGCTGTCGGCGTGGATGCTCACCGCCGTGAGGTGATCGCCGATCACGATCACCCTGGCTTCGTGCGCCTTCGGCGCCCACCGTTGGAACTGGTGCGCGGTCTGCTCGACACCGCGGAGATCGTCGAGATCGGCCGGGTCGAGCAGGTGCGTGCGGGAGAACTTGCGGACACCGCCCTCCACGACGGAGACGCCTCCGAGCATCTTGCTCACGGTCCGCCCGCTGTCGGCGAACGCCCGCACGGCCTCGGGTTCGTTGGTCACCAACGTGTCCGGCACGGTGAGGCCGCAACGCTGCGCGGTCACCAGCTGGACGGGCTTGTATGCCGCGTCGGCCAGCCGCGCGGGGTGGTTGACCCACAGGACGGGCAGAGTCATCAGGATGCCGCCGAGACCGTACTTGGCCTCGATCGTCGCGTGCTGCCGCTCTGTCGCGGTCATCGCCGCCGGGAAATCGAAGATCCTCGGGGACCGGTACCAGACCGCCGTAATGGTGTCGAGGTCGATCGTCCGGTACGGCGTGCGCAAGCTGCCGCACCACCGGCCCGAGGCCAGCTCAGCGGTGAGGCTGAGCTGGCCCGGGAACCAGGACGTATCGACCCGATGCACGATCGTCTCCCGCTTCTCCAGCGCGGAGACCATCAGATCGGCGGACGGGTCACGCTCCCCGGTCAGGATGAGGACGGACATCAGACCGTGTACGGGTTGTCCGGCACGGCGTCATAGGTCCAGTCCTCGGAAGGCCCCTCGTCGCCATCCGAATTCGAGACGGAATTCGCGGTTGGGGCACCCATCTGAATCAGAGGTCGACCGTCGGAGTCGACCGCGAGCTGACTGGCCGGGTCGTAGGTGCCCCTCGGCGCCTCGGAGCCGACCACCCGTCCCTCCTGCATCCAGCGCAGGCCCCACGGGCGAATGTGCGGGGCGGACGGGGCGTCGTCGCCCGCACGTTCCCGCAGTGGTCCCAGCGGGAACTGCGCACTGTGGGTCGCCACCGGGTCGTTGGCGAAGGCCGGCTCACATACGGCTGTCATCGATCTCCCTTTCTAGGTCACGCGTACGGGCTCGTACGCGGGTGTTACGCGGGCCCCGGGCGTCGCTCCCGGGGCCCGCTCAGGCGCTCCATATCCGCGAAGAGTCAGAGCGCCAGTCTGGGGACGCGCTGCGCGAGCAGCAGCGCCTGTTCGGTGGGCATCAGCTCGTGGCCAACGTCGCGGTAGTGCTCAAGCTCAGCCATCGCCAACGCCATGTGCTCCTTAGTCGGCGCCATTGCCGGGTTCACGGCGAAGCTCAGCCGAAAGCGCGCGACGTGGTTCACGCCGATGTCGACGGCCAGGAGCGTTCCGTAGGTGACGATCTTGTGGGCCCAGTCGAGCGGCCCGAGATCTGGCGGCAGCCACTCCCACGGGTAGAGGGCGGCCTTGCCCAGCTTGATCGCCTTCACCACCTCCGTCGGGTCCTGCACGCGGTGCAGTGGGCTAGGCACGGAGCAACTCCCGAAAGCTGGCGTAGGTCAGGGTGGCGGAGAAGGCCCCCCAGGCCGCGGCGTCGAAGATCGTGTAGGCGTAGCCGTCTTCGCGGGCCTCGCTCGGCACGCGGGTGATCCACACCGGGCCGCCCCCGTCCGTCGTCTTCGCGTACTCGCCATCCGTTCCCAGACTGGAAAATGCGATCCACTCGGGAACGGCCGCGGCGATTTGGGCGCGCGTGAACTTGTCCTTGTCCTGCATGGGTTTCCTACTTCGCGAGAGTGGGGTCCGGCCCCGCAGGAAGGAGGGGCGGTGGGGCCGGAGATGGGGGGCCTGCCCCCGGCACGGCAAGAAAATGGGGGTACCGGGCCGGGGGCAGGCATATCGGTGCGGCGAGCGGGCGCGGGATGCTCTAGCCGGACCGTGGCGGGTGGGGTGGATGCTGAAATGAGCGGAGAAGATCGGCGACGGCTCGGCTGAGCCGCGTACCCGCGGTGTCGAGCAGCGCGTGCGGCTCGGCCGGCACCCCGAGGACCACGCACCCACACAGCACTGGCGGATGCTCACCACGCTGCCGACACGTCGGCGCGTGCTCGCGCGAGCCGAACACGAAGACGCTCATACGAGAGACTTCGGTCTTGGCGTCGGGCGAGGACGCGGGGTGAGCCCGGTGTAGGGCCGCCGCCGCTTGCGGGAGAGCCGTGTCTGCTGCTGCGGCACCGCGACGGTCGAGACCGAGGCGAACTCCACCGTCCGCTCCTCCTGCGTGGCCGCCGGAATCCGATCCATGACCTGCGTGTCTTCGTCGAGGCGTCGCTGGGCGGTTTCCTCCGCAAGCCTCGTGAACTCGGCGCGACGAGCTTCGTCGATCTTCGACTGAATGCTTTCGGCTTCCTTCGCGAGGCGGGCCTTCAACTTGTCCACGGTCAGGGCACCGCGCTTCGGGGCGGTTGGCCGGCGCGCTCGCGCCAGCCAAATGACCACCACCGCCAGCAACAGCAGGATCACGCCGACCGTGATCACCGCCGGATCCCCATCACGCACCGCATCCGGAATCGTCCCTGCACCCATGCTGATCAACCCCTCAGTGCCAGGTCGCACACGGTCCCCCAGCGGCTCGTCGTCGTTGGCCAGGCAGGCAGGAGCGCTGACGCAGAGTCAGTGCCCCCACCTGCCGTCGGCTGGTCCTCAACCAGGGCGTGAGCGGTTTGCCGAGTTCTCCGCCTACTGGTTGTCACTGGACCAACACGCGCAACAGTAGACTCCGCCATAGGCAGATAGCAACACCAAACAACGCAAAGGCGTTGATTTGAGGAGGCGATATGCTCCCGAACATGCCCGAACTCGTGACACAAGGCTCGCGTCGACTTGGTGGCTACCTGCGCGAACTCCGCGACGGCTGCAAGAAGACGCTTGAGGAGGTCGCTACCCACCTCGATCAGGACAAGGGCACGATCAGTCGCTACGAGGGTGGCCGGCTCAAGCCGAAGTGGTCCGTCGTCGTCATGCTGACCAACCTCTACGGCGCGACCGACGAACAGGCAGAACGCGTTGGCGCGCCTCCCACTTTTCGGACAGTGGGCCTAATAAGGTCTGGTCTGGATTGGAGGATGTGCAATGCCGGAACGGCGGCGGAAGTTTTCTCCC
>NZ_JBEYSJ010000046.1:0-69607 GCF_040704195.1 Amycolatopsis sp. NPDC047767 | reverse complement strand
CCAAGGCCCACCCGAAACCGCCCAAGGCGCCGACCTCGCCGACGGACTACCCGGCACTCCCCTGTGGACCGACGTCACCGTCACCGACACCCACGGCGCCCCGATCGCCGACGCCATCGTCGACGTCTGGCAGTCCAACGAGGACGGCTTCTACGACGTCCAGCTCCCCGACATCGACGGTCCGGTCCTGCGCGCGCGCTTCCGCACCGACACCGACGGCCGGCTCAAGTTCTGGACCATCGTGCCCTCGGCCTACCCGATCCCGGCCGACGGCCCGGTCGGGCACATGCTCGACGCGGTCGAGCGCCACCCGTTCCGCGCGCCCCACGTGCACTTCATGATCGCCAAGCCGGGCTTCCGCACGCTCGTGACCCAGCTGTTCGTCCGGGGCGGCGACTACCTCGACTCCGACACCGTGTTCGGCGTCAAGGACGGGCTGATCGTCGACTTCGCCGAGCAGTCCGGTGCCGCACCCGACGGCCGCGAGCCCGCGAACGGCTGGCGCCGCCTCGACTTCACGTTCCGCATCTCCCCCGCCCCCGCGCACTGACGAGGACTCCTGCCATGAGCGAATACGACACCGACGTCATCGTGGTCGGCAGCGGGCCGGCCGGGGGTACCGCGGCCCTGCTGCTCGCCACCTACGGCGTGCGCACGGTGCTGGCCACCAAGTACGGCTGGACGGCGAACACGCCGCGCGCCCACATCACCAACCAGCGCGCCATGGAGGTCCTGCGCGATCTCGGCATCGAGGAGCAGGCCCTGGCGCAGGGCACGCCGCCGGAGCTGATGGGCGACACCGTGCTGTGCACGTCGCTGGCCGGCAACGAGATCGGCCGGATCGCGAGCTGGGGCACCGGCGACCGGTCGGCGACCGAGTACGGCGCCGCGAGCCCGTGCCACATGATCGACCTGCCCCAGACCTACCTGGAGCCGATCCTCGCGACCAACGCCGCCGAGCGCGGCGCGAAACTGCGCCTGGACACGGAGTTCCTCGACTTCACCCAGGACGCCGACGGCGTCACGGCCCGCTTCCTCGACCGCGTCCGCGGCGACGAGTTCACGCTGCGGGCGCGCTACCTCGTCGGCGCCGACGGCGCGCGCAGCCGCGTCGCCGAGCAGGCCGGGCTGCCGATCGCCGGCGAGACGGGCAAGGCCGGCAGCATGAACATCACGTTCACCGCCGACCTCGGCAAGTACGTGGCGCACCGGCCGAGCGTGCTCTACTGGGTCATGCGGCCCGGCGCGCACCTGGGCGGCATCGGCATGGGCCTGGTCCGCATGGTGCGGCCGTGGAACAAGTGGCTGCTCGTGTGGGGCTACGACATCGCGCAGGCACCGCCCGAGGTCGACGCGGAAGAGGCGACGCGGATCGTGCGCGACCTCATCGGCGACCCGGAGCTGGAGGTCGAGATCACCTCGACGTCACTGTGGACGGTCAACCACAGCTACGCCACGCAGTACTCCAGCGGCCGCGTGTTCTGCGCCGGCGACGCCGTGCACCGGCACCCGCCGTCCAACGGCCTCGGCTCGAACACGTCCATCCAGGACTCGTACAACCTCGCGTGGAAGCTCGCGATGGTCGTGCGCGGCGAGGCGGGCGAAGAGCTGCTGGAGACCTACTCGGCCGAGCGCGCGCCGGTGGGCAAGCAGATCGTGGACCGCGCGAACCTGTCCCGCGACCAGTTCGGCCCGATCTTCGAGACGCTCGGCATCACCGGCGACACCGACGCCGACGCCATCGCCGCCGGTCTGGCCGCGTGCGAGGCGCCGACCGAGGACGGGGCACGCAAGCGCCGCCAGCTGGAGAAGGCCATCGAGCTCAAGCACTACGAGTTCAACGCCCACGGCGTGGAGCTGGACCAGCGTTATGCCTCGACCGCCGTGATCCCGGACGGGGCCGCCCCGGTCTCCGGCCGCGACCCGGAGCTGTTCCACCAGGCCACGACCACGCCGGGCGCGAAGATCCCGCACGTGTGGCTCGTCGGCTCGCACGGGCGCCGGGTGTCCACTTTGGACCTCGTGGGCGGCGGCCGCTGGAGCGTCGTCACGGGCCTGTCGGGCGAGGCCTGGCGCGTGGCCGCCGAGAAGGCGGCCGCCGAGCTCGGCCTGGACCTGCGGGTGGTGACCGTCGGCGCCGACGGCGCCCGCGACTCCTACGGCGACTGGACCCGCGCGAGCGAGATCGACGAGGCCGGCGCGCTGCTGGTCCGCCCGGACGGCTACGTGGCCTGGCGCCACACCACCGGCGCCGCGGAACCCGAAGCGACGACGGCATTGCTGGCCGCGTTGAAGACGGTGCTGTCCCGCGCCTGAGCGCGCTGTGCTCTCCCTCCGCCCGCGGGGTCACTTCGGTGGCTCCGCGGGCGGAGGGCGTCACAGGGCCTCGAGGTCCACGGCTTCGTGCGCCAGGTTGAACCCGTCGGGCGGCACGCCCTTCGGCAGCGTCAGCCACGAACCCCGCGCGTGCGGCCGGCGGGCCGCGTCCTTGCCCAGCAGCAAAGCCACGTAACAGCCGTAGTCGATGGCGAAGCCGTCGTACAGCGTGCCGGGCCGGTGCGGGTCGGCGAGCCCGCGGCGCAGGACGTGCAGCAGCCGCGCGTCGTAGAGGTCGGCGATCACGGCGTGGCGCGGACCTGGTGAGCGGTCGAGCAGGAAGGTGCGCGAGCGCCGGCGGCCGACGACCTCGTCGACCAGCAGGCGCAGCAACGTCGTGGCGGTCTCGTCGGCGCTGATGGCGCTGTGCTTCTCGCGCAGGTACCAGTCGCGGGCGGCGAGGCGGACGTCGCGCAGGCCGATGGGCTGGTCGTGGGCGTACTGGGCCGACAGGGCCGCGATGTTGATCGCGTCGCGCGGCACGCCTTCGGCCGCGCGCACCAGCTCGCCGAATGCCGTGCCCCGGAAGGTTTCCGCGACGAACGCCTCCGTGTCGGGCGGCGGCGCCGGGAGCGTGGTGACCAGCCGGACGGCGGCGTGGTTGTGGAACAGCTGCGCGAAGAACTCGAGCGCCCGCGTGCGGGCGTCGTCGAGGATCATGATGTCGTCCAGGCTCACGGCCGACGCGGCGTCGGCGCCGACCTCGATGCCCAGGTGGTAGCCGTCCGCGAGCCGTTCCCGGAACCGCGACCGCCGTTCGATGGCCGCGATCTTCACGGTGACGCCGGCCGTCGGCAGGAACGTGCGGCGCAGCAGGTCGGCCAGCAACGGCTGCAGCTGCAAGGGAAGCGCGCTCCACTCGTCGAGCAGCAGCCACAGCCGCCGGCCCTCCAGCGCCCGCACCACCGCCCGCAACGCACGCCCCAACGGGCCGAACACCACGTGATGGCGCTCGGTACCGGTGCGCCGCAGCCGGCTCTCCCTGCCGGCGGAACGCTTGTGCCCCAGGGAAATCCGCGCCGCGGGCGGCAGGCCGAGCTCGACCCCGAGCGAAGCCTCCTCCGACGCGCTCGCCCGCGTCTCGCGCTCCACCTCCCCCACCACCTCGACCGCCGTGGCCGCCTCGGCCAGCGCGTCGAGCGAAGGCAGCAGCGTGTCCGGGTTCCCCAGCTCGCGTTCCACGGCGACGGCCAGCAGTTCCTCGTGCACCGCCTCGATCGTGTCCACGAGCAGCTGCGTCCCCCGGACGGCCGCCGACGTTCCGCCGTCCGAGTGCAACCCGCCGGCACTGCCGAGCGTGCGCAGGTCGACGTAGACCGCGACGTCGCCGGTGCGGTCCACGAGATCACTCAAGTACAGCAACGCGTGCGTCTTGCCCGCGCCGCGGCGGCCGTAGAGCACCTGGTGGTCGGTCGAGTGCAGCATCGCCGAGAACGACCCGGCCGCCACGAACGTCCGCGTCAGCGTGGCCCGGTCCGACGACTCCGCCCTTCGCGGGATGCCCATGAGCGCCTGGTTCAGATGCCGTTGCCGCCTGACGGAAGCCCTCGGGAGAGCCTGCCGTCCCACCGAGCGGGGCCACAGCCGCCGTCCGCGTGACGGCCGGGGTGACGCCGGGTGCCCATCCCCGGGCCCCTCAGCCCTGGACCGTCACCGCCGTGAAGGTGACCGGGATCCGCGGCCGGCCCGTGCCGTCGCCGTACGCACCCGCCGACGACGTGTCCACCCCACCGCGCGCGACCTTGTCCAGCACACTGAGGCCGGCGTCGGACACGGTGCCGAACACCGTGTACGTCGGCGGGATCGGGGTGTCGCCGAACATCAGGAAGAACTGGCTGCCGCCGGACGTCGGCTGGCCCGTGTTGGCCAGCGCGACCAGACCGCGTCCGTAGGTCAGCTGCGGGAAGAACTCGTCCGGCACGGTGTACCCGGGCCCGCCCGTACCGTCGCCCGCCGGATCGCCGCACTGCAGCATCTGCAGATCGGTCGTGCCGAGCCGGTGGCAGCTGGTCCCCGTGTAGAAGCCTTCCTTGGCCAGGGTCACGAAACTCGCCACCGTGCACGGCGCGAGCGCGCGGTCCAGTGTCAGCCCGATGTCCCCGGCCGTCGTGGCCAAGGTCGCGGCGACGGTGCCGCTCGCGGGTTCCGGCCCGTCGGCGGGCGGCGTCGCGGGCTTGGCGGCGGGCCCGTTCGGGTCGGCCGGGTAACTGCAGCTCGACGGGTCGGCCAGCGGCTGCGGGCGGTGCGGTTCCGCCGTGCGCGCGGCCGGGATGGAGACCGGCGGCCCGTCGCCCGCAGGCGGCGGAGCGGTGTCCGAGGACGGCGGAGCCGCCACGGAGGCGCCCGGCACGACCTGCCCCACGCCCGACACCGTGCGCGTCGGGCGGAGGAACCCCGGGGCGACGAACGCGGTCACCCCGAAGGCGACCACGACCACCACCACCGCGGCGAACGCCACCCACGCGCCGGCCCCGCTTCGGCGTGGCGGACCGGGCTGCTGCGGCCACGTCATGGACGCCCCCTTCGTCAGGCCGCCATTCTGCCCGCCCCGGCTCGCGCCGGGGAACCGGTCACAGCTCCGGCAGCGCGGGTGTCTCCAGCCAGGCCGTGAAGAACGGCCGCAGCGAGCGAGCCGCGTAGGCCTCGGCGGACGCGATGAACTCCCCGGTGCTCACCGTGCCGTGGCGGTGTTCCGAGGTCCACGCCTTGACGAGCGCGAAGAACGCCGGGTTGCCGATCTCGCCGCGCAGGGCGTGGAGCGTGAGCGCGCCGCGTTTGTACACGCGCTCGTCGAACATCCGCGCCACACCCGGGTCGCTGATGCGGACGTCGGCCGGTTTGGCCTTCATGCGCGCGTGCCACATCCGGGCCAGCGAGTCGGCCGACTGGCCGCCGGACTCCTCCGACCACAGCCACTCGGCGTAGGTCGCGAAGCCCTCGTTGAGCCAGATGTGGCGCCAGTCGGCGACGGTGAGGCTGTTGCCGAACCACTGGTGGGCGAGCTCGTGCACGACCAGGCGCTCGTAGGTGCGCCGGCCGTCGACGTGGTTGGCGCCGAAGATGGACATCCCCTGCGCCTCGATCGGGTCGTCCAGCGCGTCGTCGGTCACGACCACCACGTACTCGCCGAACGGGTAGGGCCCGAACAATCGCTGCAGCACGTCCATCATCCGGCCCTGGCGGCCGAAGTCGCGCGAGAACGCCCGGAGCAGCCGCGGCGGCACCGCGGCCCGCTGCGGCACGGTCGCCACCACGGACTCCACGCCGTTGCCCCGGCCGAAGCCCAGCCGCATCCGGAACGACCGCGCCTCGGGGTGCGAGAACCAGCCCGCGCCCGGACCGGCCACGAGCTCGACGTCGTCGTAGCGCCCGATCTGCACGCTCATCAGGTACGTCGCCGTCGGCTCCGGCCGCTCGAACACCCAGGTCGCGGTGCTCGCCGACTGGTAGCGCGACACGGGGTTCCCCGTCACCGCGACCAGGTACGACGACGAGGTCGTGACCGTGACGCGGTAGGTCGCCTTGTCGGCCGGGTGGTCGTTGCACGGGAACCACGACGGAGCGCCGATCGGCTGGCTCGCGACGAGCGCGCCGTCGGTGAGTTCGTCCCACCCGATGTCGCCCCAACGGCTCGGCACCGGCCGCGGGTTGCCGACGTAGCGGACTTCGACCCGGAACTCCGTGCCGGCCGCCATCGACCTGTCGGGCTTCACCTGGAGCTTCAGCCCGCGCCGGACGAACTTCGCCGGCCGGCCGTCGACGAGCGCCCGCGAGACGCGGAACTCGCCGAGGTCGAGTGTCAGCCGCGACAGTGCCTGTGTCGCCACGCAGGCGAGCACCGCGGTACCGCTGAGCCGGTTGGGCCCGACGCGGTAGTCGAGGTCCAGGTCGTAGTGGCGGACGAGGTAGCCGCCGTTGCCGTGACCGGGGAGGTACGAATCTGCGGAGGTTTCCGCGCCGGGCGCCGGCGCGGCAGCCTTCGAGGTCACCCGAGCAGAACCCCGCTTTCCGTGAGGTGGTCTTGTTCCAGCAGGATCGCGCGGATCTTGGCGCGCCGCAACGGTCCGAGGCTCACCGACGCCAGGTCGAGATCGGGTTGCCGAGCCAGCGCGTGTCCGCCGGCACCGCGTCGCCGCGCGTGACGAGCGAACCCGGGCCCACGGTGGTGCGCGCGCCGATGCTCGCGCCCGGCAGCACGATGCCGTGCGGGCCGAGCGTGGCGCCCTCGTCGAGCTCCACCCGCGACATGCTCATGATCCGGTCGTGGAACAGGTGCGTCTGCACCACGCAGCCGCGGTTGATCGTCGCGCCGTCGCCGAGGCGGACGAGGTCCGACTCCGGCAGCCAGTACGTCTCCAGCCACACGCCGCGCCCGATCTTCACGCCCATGGTGCGCAGCCACGCGGTGAGCAGCGGCGTGCCGCCGACCGAGCCGATCAACCACGGCACCGCGAGCGTCTCGACGAAGGTGTCGGCCAGCTCGTTGCGCCACACGAAGGAACTCCACAACGGGTGCTCGATCGCGCGGAACTTCCCGACCAGCAGCCACTTCACCACGGTGGCGGTGAGCGCGGCGACGACGCCGGCGGCCAGCAGCACCGGCCCGGCCAGCAGCGCGGCGATGCCGAAGCCCCACAGCGAAGCGATCGCCAGCAGCGAGAACGCGACGCCCACGGTGAGGGCGACCCCGCACATCACCGGCACGATCCGGAGCAGCTCGACGAACGCCCGCGCGGCCTTGAGGTGCAGCGCCGGGGTGTAGGTGCGGCTGGTGTCGGCGTCGCCGACCGCCCGGCGGACCGGCAGCGGCGGCATGCCGAGGTAGGACGAGCCTTTCTTGGCCTTCAGCGGCGTCGAGGACAGCACGCCCACGAGACCGCGCTTCGGCACCGAACGGCCCGGCGCGGTCATGCCGGAGTTGCCGAGGAACGCCTGCTTGCCGATGCGCGCCGGCGCGACGTGCAGCCAGCCGTGACCCAGCTCGTAGGTCGCGACCATCGTGTCGTCGGCGAGGAACGCGCCGCTGTCGACCTGGGTCATCTTCGGCAGCGCGAGCACGGTCGACGCCTCGACGTTGCGGCCGACCTTCGCGCCGAGCAGCCGCAGCCACACCGGCGTGAACAGGCTGGCGTACAAGGGGAACAGGCCTTCGCGGGCCATGCCCATGAGGCGCTCGGTCGCCCACACCTGCCACGCCACGCGGCCGTGGACGGGGTGGTAACCCTCGACCATGCCGACGCCCAGCAGCCGCACGCCGGCCAGCACCAGCAGCGCGTAGGTGAGGAAGTAGGCGACGGTGGCGACCGGGGTGAAGATCAGGGCCTGCATCGCGGCGGCGCCCAGCGTCGGCGCGCCCCAGAGCGCGGCGCCCAGCACGGCCACGCCCGGCAGCGCCGCGATGCCCGGCAGGAAGCCGAGCACGACCGACGTCAGGCCGTAAACCGTCGCCCAGAACCGCGACCGCGGCGGGCGGCTGGCCGGCCACTTCAGCGCGTCCTTGGCGTCCTTGCCCGAGTGGGCCGCGGGCGAACCCGCCCAGCGCTGCCCGGCGGGCACGGCGCCGCGCACGGTCGACCCGGCGGCGATCTCCGCGCCCTTGCCGATGCGGGCACCCGGGAACAGGGTGCTGCGCGAACCGATGCGGGCCTCCGCGCCGATCCGGATCTTGCCGATGTGCACGAGGTCGCCATCGACCCAGTGCCCGGTCAGGTCCACCTCGGGCTCCACGGCGGCGCCGCGGCCGAGCTTGAGGAAGCCGGTGACCGGCGGCGGCGAGTGCAGGTCCACGTCCTTGGCGACCCGGGCACCGAGCGCCTTGGCGTACGTGGTCATCCACGAAGCACCGGCGACGCTGTCCGCGCCGCTGAACTCCGCGAGCTTCTCGGCCGTCCACAGGCGCAGGTGCACGCTGCCGCCCCGCGGGTAGCTGCCCGGCCGCACACCCGACAACAGCACCCGCGCACCGCCCGCGGCGATCGCGATGCGGCCGGCCGGGCTGAACAGCACCAGCCACGCCAGCACGACCCACGCCCAGTTCAGCGTCGGCGCCCAGGCGACCCCGAGCAGAGAAAGCACGTTCGAGGCCGCCGCCGCGAGCGTCGTCCAGCGCAGGCCGACCAGGCCCATGAGCGGGAGCATCAGCAGCGTCTGGATCACGCCCGCGCGACGCGGCGTCGGCGCGATGTCGCGGCGCTCGGTCTCCTGGCCGCTGAGCGTGTCGAGCATCGTGGCCAGCGACCCGAGCTTGGGGTGCTGGTAGATGTCGTTGACCGACACCTCGGGGTGGCGGGTGCGGATGCGCGCGATGAGCTGCGCGGCCGTGAGGCTGCCGCCGCCGTGGGTGAAGAAGTCGGCCTTGGGGTCCGTCACGGACACGCCGAGGATCTCCGACCAGCCTTCGGCCAGCCACGCCTCGGTGGCGGACAGGCCCGCGGCTCCGGCGTCCACAGTGGACAGCGGCCACGGCAGCGCGGCGCGGTCGACCTTGCCCGAGGTGCGCGTGGGCAGGTCGTCGATCACCGCGAGCAGCGGGACCAGCGCGGCCGGAAGCTGCTCGCGCAGGCGGGTGGCGGCGTCGTCCGAGTCGAAGGTGGCCCCGGCACTCGGCACGACGTACCCGACGAGGACCTGGTTGCCGGCCTTCGTGCGGCGGACCGCCGCGGCCGCGCCCTGCACGCCGGGCAGCGACTGCAGCGCGGCGTCGACCTCGCCCAGCTCGATGCGGCGGCCGCCGAGCTTCACCTGCTCGTCGAGCCGGCCGAGGAACAGCAGGCCCTCGTGCTCGGCGCGGACCATGTCACCGCTGCGGTAGGCGCGCTGCCACCCCAGCGACGGCAGGGGCGCGAACTTCTGCGCGTCCTTCTCCGCGTCGAGGTAGCGCGCGAGACCGACGCCGCCGATCACGAGCTCACCGGTCTCGCCCATGGCGACCGGGTCGCCCGCCTCGTTGACCACGGCCAGCTGCCAGCCCGCCAGCGGCAGGCCGATGCGCACGGGACCTTCGCCGGTCATCTGCGCGGCGCAGGCGACGACGGTGGCTTCGGTGGGGCCGTAGGTGTTCCAGACTTCGCGGCCTTCCACGGCCACGCGCTCGGCCAGCTCCGGCGGGCACGCTTCGCCGCCGAAGATGAGCAGGCGCACGTCCTCGAGCGCGTCGGCCGGCCACAGCGCGGCCAGCGTCGGCACGGTGGAGACGACGGTGATGCGCTGCGCGACCAGCCACGGGCCGAGGTCGACGCCGGTGCGCACCAGCGCGCGCGGCGCGGGCACCAGGCAGGCGCCGTGGCGCCACGCGAGCCACATCTCCTCGCAGGAGGCGTCGAACGCGACGCTCAGGCCCGCGAGCACGCGGTCGCCGGGCCCGATGGGCTCCTCGGTGAGGAACAGCTGGGCCTCGGCGTCCACGAAGGCCGCGGCGGAGGCGTGCGTGACGGCGACGCCCTTGGGCTTGCCGGTGGACCCGGAGGTGAAGATGATCCACGCGTCGTCGGCCGGGCCGGGGCGCCCGTCGCGGCCGCCCGGGGTACCGGCGACGGTGATGGTGCCGTCGGTGATGATCGCGGCCACGCCGGCTTCGCCGAACACGAGCTCGGCGCGCTCTTCGGGATCGTCCGCGTCGACCGGCACGTAGGCGGCGCCGACGGACAGGGTGGCGAGGATCGCGACGTAGAGCTCGGCCGTGCCGGAGGAGACGCGGACGCCGACGCGGTCGCCGAGCCCGACGCCGTGGGCGCGCAGCTCGCGGCCGAAGGTCTCGATCTCCTCGAGCAGCCGGCGGTAGGTCAGGGTGGTGCTGCCGTCGTCGATCGCGGCGGCGTTGGGGTGCTGCTCCGCCGTCTCCGTGAGGATCTGGAGCAGCGTGCGCTCGCTGGCGCCGAGGCCGGACCAGAACAGGGCGCGGTCGGCGACCGGCGCCTCGGAGGGAGCGTGGGTCACCTCGGCAACGCACGTGAGAGCGGCGCTCGCGTCGTCGGTGACCGGGATGAGGTCGGCGGTGCGGGCGTGGTCGGCGGTGAGAGTCACCGGACCACCCCGTCACGCAACGTGACCATGGGTTTCGGAAAAAGGCCGTACAAAGTCATCCCCTGGGCGCGCAAGCCCATCACTCACCTTCCGCGAGCGTCATTCGGGCTGGCTCTCCGAATGAGGCGCCCGGTGCAGACCGTCCACAATACGCGGAGGTGAACGTCAGATAGCGCAAGGGTCACGGTCGAGTGTCGGACGTCACCGGTTCCGCAGTCGGTGACAGAGCGCGAAAACGCGCCGGGGAAGCCCTCTCCCCGGCGCGTCCGGACCGTGTCCGATCAGCGTTCGACCGGGTCAGCGGGTCTTGGCGGCCTTGCCGCCGACCTTGGGTTTCGCCTTCTTCTCGCGCACGCGCACGTTCACCCGCACGGGGCTGCCCTCGAAACCGAAGCGCTCGCGGAACTTGCGTTCGATGAACCGTCGGTAACCGGCTTCCAGGAAACCGGTGGTGAAAAGAACGAGCGTCGGCGGGCGGATGCCGGCTTGCGTGGCGAAGAGCACCTTCGGCTGCTTGCCGCTGCGCACCGGCGGCGGCGTGGCCGCGATGAGGTCCGACAGCCACCCGTTGAGCTGGCCGGTGGGCACGCGCTGGTCCCACGACTTCAGCGCCGTCCGCAGCGCCGGCGCGAGCTTGCGCACGGACCGGCCGGTGAGCGCGGAGATGTTCACCTTCTCCGCCCACGGCACACGGACCAGGCCGCGGTCGAGCTCGCGCACCATCGCGTGGCGGCGGTCCTCGTCCACGAGGTCCCACTTGTTGAAGGCGAGCACGAGCGAGCGGCCCGCCTCGACGACCATCGTGAGCACCCGCAGGTCCTGCTCGGACAGCGGCTCGGCGGCGTCGAGCATCACGATCGCGACCTCGGCCGCGTCGATCGCCGTCTTGGTGCGCAGGGAGGCGTAGTACTCGGCGCCGTTGGCGGAGTTCACGCGCTTGCGCAGGCCGGCCGTGTCCACGAACCGCCAGATCTCGCCGTCGAGGTCGACCAGCGAGTCGACCGGGTCGACGGTGGTGCCGGCCACGGAGTCGACGACCGAACGCTGCTCGCCCGAGAGCTTGTTGAGCAGGCTCGACTTGCCCACGTTCGGCTTGCCGACGAGCGCGACGCGGCGCGGCCCGGTGCTCACGGTGCCGGCTTCGCGCGGCGCGGTGGGCAGGGCCTCGATGATCGCGTCGAGCAGGTCGCCCGAGCTGCGCCCGTGCAGGGCGCTGACCGGGTGCGGTTCGCCCAGGCCGAGCCGCCACAGCGACGCGGTGTCGGCGAGCAGCCGGTCGTCGTCCACCTTGTTGGCGGCCAGCAGCACCGGCTTCTTCGAGCGCCGCAGCACGCGGGCCACGGCCTCGTCGGTGGCCGTGGCGCCCACGGACGCGTCGAGCACGAGCAGCACGGCGTCGGCCGTCTGCATCGCGATCTCCGCCTGCGCCGCCACCGACGCCTGCAGGCCGGTCGCGTCGGGCTCCCAGCCGCCGGTGTCGACGAGCGTGAACCGACGGCCGCCCCAGTACGCGTCGTAGGCGACGCGGTCGCGCGTCACGCCCGGCACGTCCTGCACCACGGCCTCGCGCCGGCCGAGGATGCGGTTGACCAGCGTGGACTTGCCCACGTTGGGCCTGCCCACGACGGCCAGCACCGGCTGCGCGAGGTTCGCCTCCTCGGCGGCGCCCTCCGCCTCGATCTGCGCGTCGAGCGCGGCGAACTCGGTCTCGTCGGACCAGGTGCCGTCGATCTCTCCGGCACCTTCGAACCCGGCGTCAGTGGCGCCGTCAAACCCTGTCATCGTGTTCCCACTTCACCTACGGCGAGCCGATTCGGTTCTCGGCGCGCCAATCGTCCAAAGTCTTCACGAGCCCCGCGAGCTGCAGGCGCAGCTCCTCGGTGCCCTCTTCCAGGCCGGTCCGGCCCGGGCCCACCTTCGGCGTGAACGGCTCCCCCACGAGGATGTCCACGCGCGGGCGCCAGCGCCGCTTCCCGTCCGCGGGCTTCAACGTGCCCCGCGTCGCGACCGGCAGCACGGTCGCCCCGGAGGCGCGCACCAGCCAGGCCGCGCCCTTCTCGGCCACGCCGACGTCGCCGGCGCCACGGGTGCCTTCGGGGAAGATGCCGACGACCCCGCCGGCCTTCAGCACGCCGGCCGCCGTCATCAGCGGGGTGCGGTCGATCTCGCCCCGCTTGACCGGGATCTGGCCGATCGCCCGCAGGAACCGCCCGGCCGCGCCCTTGAACATCTCGGCCTTGACCAGGAACGCCGAACGCCGCGGGAGCATTCCGAAGATCAGCTGCGGCTCGATCATGGAGCTGTGGTTGGCGATCACCACGACCGGGCCGGCATCCGGCATCCGGTCGCGCCCGTGCACGCGGATCCGGAAGGCCGACCGCAGATGGTACCGGGCGAACACCCGCCCGGCGTCGTGCAGGAGGCCGTTCGCACCCTCGGGGAGAGCGCCACCGGTCATGCGCGCGCCTCGGCCCCGGCTCCGGCCGGGCAGTCGTCGAGCAGGCCGCGGCGGCAGGCCAGCTCGGACAGCGCGACGATCACCTGGTCGATGGACAGCTCCGAGGTGTCGACGGGCACGGCGTCCTCGGCCGCGCGCAGCGGCGACGTCGCGCGCGTGGAGTCGAGGCGGTCGCGGCGTTCGACGGACTGGCGGGCGGCCGCGACGCTCGTCTCGCGCCCGGCGGCGCTGTCCTGCCCGCTGCGGCGCGCGGCGCGGACGTCGGCCGACGCGGTGAGGTAGACCTTGAGCGGCGACTCGGGCGCCACGACCGTGCCGATGTCCCGGCCTTCCACGACGATGCCGCCGGTGGCGGCCAGCACGTCGGCGATGATCCGGCGCTGGCGCGCCACGAGCAGCTCGCGCACCTGCGGCACGGCGGAGACGGCCGACACGGCCTGCGTGACCTCGGGCCCGCGGATGTCGGCGGCCACGTCCTCGTCGCCGAGGCGGACCTCGGGGCGCTCGGGGCTGGTGCCGATGCTGAAGTGCACGTCGTGCGCGAGGTGGCCGACGGCGTCGGTGTCGGCCGGGTCGGTGCCCGCGCGCAGCACGGCGAGCGTCACGAGCCGGTACATCGCGCCGGTGTCGAGGTAGCCCGCGCCGAGCCGGTCGGCGAGCTTGCGTGCGACCGTGGTCTTGCCGGTTCCCGACGGGCCGTCCAGCGCGACCACACCACGTAGGGCTCCCGTCACCGAAACTCTCCTCGCGTTCGTCGTGCTCTGCGTGATCGGCGTTCATTCTGCCCGCCGCCCGTCACGGCCGGTGAGGCGGCTCTGCCGGGGTGTTCGTCCGGGTCCGGCAACCCGCCCGGCGGCGCGCCCGGCGGGCCGGTCAGCCGCCGAAGCGTGACAACGGCACGGCCGGGCGCCCCGCGGCGAAGGCTAGGTCACCGACGAGCAGATCTAGCAACGCTAGACAAACTAGCGTCACCAAGTTACCGTTGGCAGGATTCCTAGCAACGCTAGATTCCTGGAGGATCCTGTGATCGTCACCGCCTACGTCATCGCCGGAATCGTCGCGATCGGCATCATCTACGTGGGATTGAGCTACCTGCTGGCGCCGGAGAAGACCGCCGCCGGCTTCGGCCTCGCCACGATCCCGACCGGCACGACGGCGTTCTTCCACATCAAAGGGGTGCGTGACATCGCGTCCGGGCTGGTGGTGGGCGTGGCGATGCTCGCGGGCGGCCCGCACGTCCTCGGCTGGATCCTGCTCGCCGAGGCGTTCATCCCCGTCGGCGACATGCTGATCATCCTGCGCCACAAGGGAAGCCGGGCGATCGCGTTCTCCGTCCACGGCGCGACCGCGGCCGTCATGGTCGTGGCCACGCTCCTGCTCGAGCTCTCCTGACCGGCGGCGCCACGGGGACTGCGCCACGGCGAGTGGCGCAGTCGGTCAGCGGGTGCGGTCCAGCCAGCCGCTGATGCGGTTGTTGAGCTCCTTCGGCCGCTCGACGAGCATGAAGTGGCCGACGCCCTCGATCAGCTCCGACTCGGAGCCCGGCCCGCCGAACTCCTTGACCCGTTCGACCTGGGCCGCGGTCATGCCGTGGCAGCCGTCGGTGGTGCCGTGCAGGTAGAGCAGCGGCTGGGGCGCGCTGCCACCCCACGCGGCGGCCTGCTCGGCGACCCACTCGGGCGTCCCGAACCGCGTCGGGTCGAACTGGCCCCAGTAGTAGCCCAGCGCGGCGTGCAGGTGGTCGGGGTCGGCGAGCGCGGCGCGCAGGTAGCCCAGGTCTTCGTCGGCCGGGTAGCCGGGCGACCAGTCGCCCCAGATGTCGCGGATGAACGCGAAGTCGTCCTGGCGGATCCGGTCCTCGATCACCCGCTGCATCTGGAAGTACCAGAAGTAGAAGCTGCGCTTGATCTGCGCGTAGGTGCCCAGGTTCTCGCCGAAGATCTCGAACGGCGGGATGTTGAGGATCACCGCGCGGCCCCACAGCTCGGGAGCCCGCCCGAGCGCGCCCCACGCCCCGACCGCGCCCCAGTCGTGCGCGACCAGCAGCGCGTCCGGGCCACCGCCGAGCGCGCGGGTCAGCGCGATCTGGTCGGCGACCATCACGCTGGAGTGCACGAAGTGGCGCAGCGGCGGCAGTTCCGTCGGCGCGAACCCGCGCACGAACGGCGCGACCGCGTGGAACCCGGCCGCGCCGAGCGCGGGCAGCAGGTGCCGGTAGGTGAACGGGGTGTCCGGGAACCCGTGCATGCACAACGCGAGCGGACCCTCACCCGCCTCGAGGTACTCGAACGTGATCCCGTTCGCGGTGACGCGCCCGCGTGCGAACTCGGCCATCGTGGCCTCCTCCCACCACGGGGAACCCTAGGCGCGCCCGGCCGCGGTGCTCCAGACCTGGTGCGGGGCGGGAATTTCACCGGGACGCCGCGGCCGGCGGTGGTCGTGACCACTCGTCTGCCGGAGCTCGCCCGAGCCTCGCGAATCGGACAATGGGTTACCGTGGCCGGTGTGAACGTGGAAGTGACTCCCCTGCCCGGAATCGGGGTCCGGAAGGACTTCGCCACGCGTGCGGGACGGCGCATCGGCGTCGTGACCCAGCGGGACGGCAAGATCGAGCTGATCGTGTCCAAGGCCGACGACGTCGACGCCTGCCTCGCCTCGCTGCCGCTCACCGCGGACGAGGCCGGCGCGCTGGCCAACCTGCTCGGCGCACCGCAGCTCGTCGCGCAGCTCACCGAAGAACACCGCGAGCTGCCGGGCATCCACACCCGCCAGCTGCCGATCACCGAGGACGGGCCGTTCGACGGCCGCACGCTCGGCGACACGGCGATGCGCACGCGCACGAGCGTGTCGGTGGTCGCGGTGGCGCGCGCGGGCCAGGTGCACCCGTCGCCGACGCCCGACTTCACCTTCACCGCCGGCGACCTGCTGGTCGCGGTCGGGACGTCCGAAGGTCTGGACGCCGCCGCCAAGATCCTCAAGCAAGGCTGATGGACCACACCGCGCTGTCCCTGATCGAACTCGGCGGGGTCTTCTTCGTGCTCGGCGTGCTGGGCAGGCTCGCCGGCCGGATCGGGCTCTCCCCCATCCCGCTCTACCTCCTCGGCGGCCTGTGCTTCGGCTCCGGCGGCCTGATCCCGCTCACCGACATCGGCGACTTCACGCACCTGGCCAGCGAGATCGGCGTGGTGCTGCTGCTCCTGCTGCTGGGCCTGGAGTACTCGGCGGCGGAGCTGTTCACGGGCCTGCGCCGCTCGTGGACGGCGGGCCTGCTCGACATCGTGCTCAACGCGCTGCCCGGCGCGGCCGTGGCGCTATTGCTGGGCTGGGGCCCGATCGGCGCGATCGTGATGGCGGGCGTCACCTACATCTCGTCGTCCGGCATCGTCGCGAAGGTGCTCGGCGACCTCGGCCGGCTCGGCAACCGCGAGACGCCGGTGGTGCTGTCCATCCTCGTGTTCGAAGACCTCGTGATGGCGCTGTACCTCCCGATCCTCACGGCGATCCTCGGGGGCGTCAGCTTTCTGGGCGGCCTCGAAGCCGTCGGCATCTCGCTGCTGGTGATCACCGTGGTGCTGGTGATCGCGCTGAAGTTCGGCCGCTACGTCTCCGCGATCGTGGACAGCGACGACCGCGAGGTGTTCCTGCTCAAGATCCTCGGCGCCGCGCTGCTCGTGGCGGGCCTCGCGTCGGCGATGCAGGTCTCGGCCGCCGTCGGCGCGTTCCTGCTCGGCATCGCCGTCTCCGGCTCGACGGCCCACAACGCCACGCGCCTGCTCGAACCCCTGCGTGACCTGTTCGCGGCCGTGTTCTTCGTGGTGTTCGGCCTCAACACCGACCCGGCGTCGATTCCGCCCGTGCTCGGCTGGGCCGTGGTGCTGGCCGTGGTGACCACGCTCACGAAGGTCGCCACCGGCTGGTGGGCCGCGCGAAGACAGGGCATCGGCCGCCTGGGCCGCGCCCGCGCCGGCGCGGCACTGGTGGCGCGCGGCGAATTCTCCATCGTCATCGCCGGCCTGGCCGTCACCGCGGGCGCGGTCGACGGCGAACTCGCCGCACTGGCCACGGCCTACGTGCTCCTCATGGCCATCCTCGGCCCCACCGCGGCCCGCATCGTCGAGCCGATCGCCAAGGCTGTGCAACGGAAACCCCGGACCCAGCACAGCGAAGCACCCGCGTGAGCCGCGCTCAGCACCTATGACGCCTTACTGCGTCTGTGTCGTACGCAGGCTCTCGGTCAGCGCGTGCAGGGACTTGGTGCGGGGCAGTGCGTAGATCTCTTCCCTGACCCGCTCGGCCCCGGCGGCACCGTAGACGCGGCTCAGAAGGCTCGTTGCCTTGGCCAGCCGCTCCTCATCGGTCACAGGGACTTCGGGCGTACCACGCGGGTGGATGACCGTGCGGGAGACGACACGGCCGTTGCCGAGCTCGACGCGCACTGTGCCGGCCCGACCGGTGGGCTTGTGCACGTCGAGCTCGGGGTCGTGCGAGACGCTGATCCGGTCCATCAGTGGCCGGAGGGTGCCGAGGTCCAGCAAACCTTCGTCATCGAGCGCGCCGAACCGGATGGCCGCGGCCACCGTCGCCCGAGCGCTGAACCGGGCATCCAGGTCGTTCTTCGGCTCGGCGCAGTCGATCGCCATGCCCTCGTCGAAGATCCGCACGTCGACCCGGCGTACGTCGTCCTCGCCGAAGCGCTCCTCCGCCAGCAGGGCGGACACCGCGTCGTTCACGCCGTGCAAGTGCGCACACGAGGGGTGGAGTTTAAAGTAGCCGTTCACGATCTCATAGCTCGCCCAGGTCCCGTCCGCGACACCGTCGAGCATCGCCTCGGCGTGGAAGTCCTCGGCCAGGAACGGCCCGTAGAACGAGCTCAAGGCCCCGGGCCGCGCCGTGAGACCGGCCGCGGCTCCGCGGGCCACGTTGAGCGCTGTCGTGCAGGCCGTCGCGGGGTAGAGATGGTGGAGCGTGGCGCCGGACGTGGTGGTCCAGCGGTCGAAATGGAGACCGAGCGAGGCGGCGCCGTCGATGCCGGCCGCGACCGCTCGGTCATCGGCCCCGCTCACCAGCGAGGTCGCCGCTCCGGCGGCGCCGACGGTCACCCAGTTGCCGATGTCGTGGAGGTGGCCGGGCACGCCCCCGATGCCGAGCCCGATGCGAGCCGCCAGCTCGTAACCACCGACGAACGCGTTGAGGAACTCCCGAGCTCCCACCTGTCGCTCCTCGCCGAGACCCAGCAGGACGGCGGCGACCTGGATGGCGGGGTGCCCCTTCATCCTCGAGTAGCCGTCCTGCCGCTGGAGCACCGAGATCGTGGCACCGTTCAGCAGCACGGCGTCCTGGACGCCTGCGCCACGGCTCTCCCCGAACACGGTGCTCGGTCCCGCGGCCGGCGCGACGGAGCCGCGCAGCGCCCGCATGTCCGGATGGGCGGAGCCGGCGGCCATGACGGCGACCGAGTCGAGCAGGAGGTCGAGCGCACTGACCTGCGCGGCCGCCGGAACGGTGTCCCAGCTCGTGGTGGCCACCGCCCGAGCCAGCTGTCCGACGACGTCCGCAGACGCCTCGGTCGGCCCGCCGTTCGTCGACCCGTCACTCACCATCGGAGTCCGTCCCTCCTGTCGGCCGGAGCAGGCGGGCGAGGCCGCCGAGGTTCGAGTGGGCCGGGAGCGCACCCAGCCACTCTCGCAGCGGGTGCACGAGTTCGGCCGACCTGCCGTGGGTCACCAGCTGGTCGAACTTCTCGTCGATGACCGCCTCTGGATAGGGGTTGTCGAAGCCGCCCGGGGCACGATCCTCCACTTCGGACAGACGTCGCCCGTCGGTGGTGAGCACTTCCACGCGTGCGGTGCGGACGGCCGGCTGCACCCGGGTGTAGTCCGGGTCCTCGACGACCCGGATCCGCGAGGCCAGGGCGCGAACCTCGTCATCCGCCACGACGTCTCCCCGGTAGGCCTCCAGCCCGTTGTGGCCGAGCACGGCCTGCACGGCCACGTTGTAGGGAATGGAGTGCTTGCCGGCGAACCCGTTCGCCGGGGCCGTCTCGTCGAGGCGCGTCGCGGGGGCGTAAGTGAACACGGTGACCTGCTCGATGTCGGCGCTCGTCACGCCGGTGCGGGCCACGAGCTTGCCCATGGCCTCGATGGGAGCGTGGTTCCAGCGGCTGCAGGCATGCAGCTTGAAGTAGTTCTCCAGGATCAGCCACCGCTGTCCGAGACCATCGCCGAGCACGGAGGGCTCGAAGTGCTCGCCGAGTACCTGGCCGTAGACGGTTTCCAAGGCCTGCGTCTCACCGGTGACGCCGCCGCGGGCGGCGTGCGCGCCCAGCACACCCGCGGCCGACGACACGCCGGTCAGCAGATTGCGCACGGTGGCTCCCATGTTGGCCGCCCGCTGCGTCGAAGCGGGGGTCATCGCCGCCGCCACGCGAACGGTCTCGATGATCTCGGCGACCGAGAACCCCCGCAGCCGGGCGACGCCGGCGGCGGCTCCGACGACCATGGCGGTGCCGAAGGGGTGGACCGGGGCTCGGAGCGTCAGCGCAAGCCCGGCCCGCACAGCCGTCTCGTAGGCAGCGACGAAGGCCACCAGGAACTCCCGGCCGCTGCTGCCCAGCTCCTCGGCGGTGGCGAGGACCGCGGGCAGCACATGCGCCGAGGGGTGGTTCGTCGCCCACTGGTTGCCTTCGTCGAGCTCGTAGGTGACGAACGCCTGGCCGTTGAGCAGCGCGGCCGCATAGGACGTCGTGCCCTCCCCGGTCGCCAGCACCGTTGCGGCGCCAGGGCCTCCGATGGCCAGCGCTGCCTGCGCCGCACCGGCCACCTCTTTCTCGGCGCCGGCGCCGAGGCCTGCTGCGACGGTGTCCGAGACGATGCGGACGGCCTGCTCGACGACTTCCTCCGGAAGGTCCTCGTAGCGGAGCCCGCCGACCCACTCGGCCGCTCTCTCCAGTGTCATCGCGACATCTCCTTCGGTCGATCGGAAACGGCCGGGACGGATCAGAGCCGGTGGGCGATCGCGTCGGCGAGGGCCTGCAGGCTCCTGCCGTCCGGGAGCAGGTCCGCGGTCGTCAGGGCCTGCACCACCGGGTCGAGCACGTCGCCGGGAAGGAACGGCCCGACGTTGCCACGGAACTTCGCCACGATCTCGTCGACGGAGAGCGGATCGCTCGGGTTGCCCCGCGCGTTGCGCACCTGCGCGGTCCCCGAAGAGTCCGCGGTGACGACGGTGACCCGCGCCGGCCGCTCGGCCGGGAGAGCGCCGGTGTACTCCGCCACCTCGACCAGCCGGACCTTGGCGGCCAGGTCCACGACGTCGGGCCGCTCGAACTGCCCGGGCAGGAAGCCGCCGGCGTCCAGGTGCCCGTCGACGACGACGGACGCCGCGCAGCGCGGCACCGAAAACCGTGCGTGCAGGTCGGACTCGCTGCCGAGGCTGTCGAGTGAGGCGGCGAAGGCGAACGTCTCGATCACGATCTCGGTGATGGAGGCCGGCTTCGGCGAGCCGGCGCGCACGAGTGCCTCCCGCAGCGCGTCCAGTGCCGGGTGGACCCAGCGGGCGCAGGCGTAGGGCTTGAGATAGCTGTCCGCGACCCGCCAGCGTTGGCCGAGCCCGCCGCCGATCTCCTCGGCATCCGCGTCGGTGGTGACCACGCCCCCGTAGAGCGTGGCGAGCAGCCCCGGGTCGGCCTCGTGGCCGGCGGCGGCCAGCCGGGCGGCGAGCGCGCCGTAGTAGGAGCCGAGCCCGGTCCAGACGTTGCGCACCGTGCCGCCCTGCATCGGCACGGCCAGCGTGGCGGCGAGTGGCAGTGAGCCGGCCAGCTCGATGGCCCGGGCGGTGGTGGGCGCGTCGGCGCCGGTCAGCGCCGACGCCGCGACCGCGGCCCCGATGGGGCCGTGGATACCGTGCGGGTGCAGACCGGGGCGCAGTGAAGTGCCGGCGCCGAAGCGCAGCCCCACCTCGCAGCCCAGCACGAACGCGCGGACGGCGGCCACGTCGTCCACACCCTGGCGGCTCAGTGCGTGCAGCAGCGCCGGCAGCACGTGGGGCGCCGGGTGTGCGGTCGGTACCGGCGGGATGCGGCCGCCGGCCGGGTGGAACGACCCACCCGAGTCGGCGTCGAGCCAGGTGGCCGCCGCGCCGAGCGTCGTCAGCCGCCCGAACGGGGCGGACTCGTCGGCGGCTTCGGCGCCGAGCAGGGCACCGAGACCGTGCACGGCCGGGTAACGCAGTCCGCCGAGCAGGGCGCCCAGCGAGTCCAGCAGCAACAGCCGGCCGAAATCCCAGATCTGCGCGGGAATCGCTGCCACGGGCGTCGAGGCGAACTCGCCGAGCGCATCTACATCCAGGTCCAAGGTCTGCATCCTCGCTCCTTCTTACTCGGGTTGCTCGCGGTCGGTCCGCGGTGCCGGTACGAGACCCACCGGCGCACGTCAGCTCGCCGGCTGGGCCGTCGCCAGCCCGGCCCGCAGCGCGCCGGCCGTCTGCGCCAACCGGCGCTCGACGCCCACAGTGGCACCGGCGATGACGACCCCCTCGATGCCCAGAGTGGCAAGGGGCCGCAGCCGGGCGGCGAGGGCCGCGGGGTCGCCGGTCAGCACGAATCGGTCACGGATCAGCGAGTCGATCTCCGGGTCGGCGTCGCGGGCGCCCGCCGACTCCGAGGTGCCGTGGCGGCGGTAGTCGTGGGCCGAGGCCACCGCGGCGACCCGGGCGACGAGCTCCGGCGCGATGCCGTACCAGTCGGGCGACTTGGTGATCCGTGCCGCGCAGGAGCCCAAGATCGGGGCTGCGCCTGCTGCCGCTTCGTCGTCGGTGTCGGTCACCACCGCGCGCAGGAACAGCCAGCAGCGGACGTCAGGGCGCCGGGCCCGCGCGATACCGACGGCGCGTTCGATCACGGCAGGCTCGACGCCCACGTCGAGCAGTACCCCACCGAGGATCGCGCTGGTCTGCTCGATGGTCCGTGGGCCCGACGCGGCACCGAGCACCGGCCCGAACCCGCCGGGCAGCTGGGCCGACAGCTCGTCGAGTCGAGCGCGAAGCTGCTCCAGCAGGACGCGATAGGAAGAGAGCGACGGGATCGGGAGCCCCTCGTTGCGCAGTGAACTCTCGCCCCGTGCGACCGCCAGCAACGTCCGGCCGGGGTGCTGGCCCGCAAGCGTCGCGAGGGCTTGGGCGACCACGCTCGGATGGTGCAGCCCGAGCCCCATCACGCACGGCCCGGACAAGGCGGCCGTGGTGCGGGTCAGCACCTGTCCGGCCGTCAGGAACGGGTCCGGGAACAGCCGTGGGCTGTCCGCGAACCCGACACCGTCGACGCCGTCGCCCAGCGCGGTTCTCGCCGCGGCGAGATGGTCGAGCACGCCGTGCGGCCGGGCGAGGTTCAGCAGGAGCCTCGGCTCTGCGCCGCTCACCGGATCGACTCCAGCAGGTCCGCGACCGTGCCGGTGACGCCGGCTGCCGGTACCGCGTGACCGGCCGCCACCGACAACGTATGCGCGACGCTGCCCGACATCGGCGTGGCCACCTCGGCGGGGAGGGTGGCGGCGAGCCAGCCCGAAGCTGCGCCGTGCCCTGCCCACAGGGGCGAGGACGCACGCCGCTCCGGGCCGGGAGTGAGCACGGTGAGACTGGCCGCCAGGTCCAGAACCCGTTCCAGCCCCTCTCCCTCCGCAGGTCCGGCGAACGCCGCCGCCGTCGCGGCGCAGAGCGTCGCCAGGGTCGGTAAGGCGGCCGCCGGAGAGTCGTCGGTCAGGAGACCCGCGGCGAGGCTGCGCACGCAGCTGCCGGCGGCGACCGCGCGCGCGACGCGGTCGAGGCCGGCCGAGGCCGCGTCCGCGGCCGCCAGGGCGGCCAGCAGCGGAGCCCAGTCGAGGTCGGGGCGCGCACCGTCGAGCCGGGCTCCGTTCCACAGCAAGGCCGGATAGGCGGGCGCGACGAGGCCGGTGCCGAGCAGAGGGAAGCCGCCGGCCGTCGCGATCTCCTCGGCCCAGGACGCCAGCACGCCCTCGGGTGCTCCGGCGGAGAGCGTGCGCAGCTCGCCGACTGCGATCGGCGCCGCGGCCTCCAGCGCGTAGACCGCGTGCGCGGCCCGCGCGAGCTCACCGGTGAGCCCTGGCGCCGGTGGGGTGAGGATGCCCGCCTGGGTCACGACCGGTTCCTGTCCACGGTGACGCTGTCGGTGATGAGGTAGAACCGGAAGTCCGTCCGACCGCCCGGTCCCCGCTCGGCGGGCAGCGGGTTGTCCGCGAACCAGTCGCGGTAGGCCTGATACGCCGCCTCGTCCGCGAAGTGCATCTCCGCGATCCGGTAGAACATCATGCTCGGCGGAACCGCGGCGGTCCCTCCCGACGCCGTCGTCACCGGACGAAGCACCTTGTTGAACACGATCCGGTCGAGGTTCGGGTTGGCGAGCAGGTCGGGCGCGTGCACGTCGAAAAGCCAGCGCTCGTACTCCTGCTCGCTCACGCCCTCGACGATGTCGTACCCCAGGATCGCCTTGATCACGTGTCCGTCCTCCGTGGTGTGATGGTCCAGCTGAACGCCTGCGCGCCCGTCCCGAAGCCCTCGAGCCGGACCCGGCGTGGTTCGATCCGCACTCCGGCGAAGTTGGCGTCGAGGTCGGCCCGGTCCCGCAACGGCGCCTTCGTGTGGCCCGCGGCTCGCAGCCGCGTCGTGTGCCGGTCGTAGACCTCCCAGGTGGCCTTCGCGTCCAGCGGCCGCGCGACGCCGCGGACGAAGACCACCCGCGGGATCGTCAGGCCGAGGTCGAAGGTCCACGGCGAGTCGTTGACCGAGTCGTCGGCCGGCGTGCCACCCCAGATCGCCAGCACCCGGTCGTCGTGGCGGAGCTGCTCGACTCTGCGGTGGGTCCGGCGCTGCACCAGTTCGACGGCCCAGTCGTCGGTCAGGAACGCGCTGGTGGTCCGTCCGACCAGGGCGCCGCCCGCGCCGTGGGTGACCAGCTGGGCGAATCCGGCCTCGTGCCGCACGAAGTCCAGTGCCCGGGACCGGGCGGCCGCCTCGTCGGTCATGCCGTGGTGTCCGAGCCCGCCGCGCGGTGTTCCGCCGCCACGGCCGTGGCGGCGAGGTAGGCCAGTCCGAAGGCGGGCAGGAGGCCGTTGCCTGCCAGGTAGCCCGAGGCGCCGTGCCCCGAAATCCCGGCGGCCGCGCCACCTGAGGCGTAGAGGCCGGGAATGGGCCGGTCGTCGCCGTCGACGACACGCGCCGACCCGTCCACGACCAGGCCGCCCTGGGTGTGGAAGAGAGCCGGCACCACCTTCACCGCGGCGTACGGCGGCTCGAGCGGTGCCTCGTAGTCGCGGCCGAACCGGTCGGGGATCTCGCCTCGCGCCGCCCGCCCGGACTCGTCGAGCTCGGCGGTGACGGCATCTTCGGGCAGGCCCGTCGCGACGGCGAGCGCCCGCGCGTCGTCGGCCCACACTTCGGCGCCGGACTCGACGGTCTGCCGGAAGTCCGTGAACGGCATGCACAGTTCGTGCACCCGGCGGTCGAACACGACCCAGCCGGTCGCCTCCGGCCGGGCCGCCAGGGAGGGGCCGAATTCGGAGTAGCCGGTGGTCTCCTTGGCGAAGCGGCGGCCCGTGGTGTCCAGCATGACGGCGCCGTGCATGATCGTGGCCCAGCCCAGCAGCGTCGAGGACTTCGCCGCCAGCGCTCCGTGGCCCTGATAGGCGTCCAGGAACTCGGTCGCGGCGCCCAGCCGGGAGCCGATCCGGAGCGCATCGCCGCGCGACGTTTCGCTGCCGTGGTATGTGGCCGTGGCGATCTCCGGCATGTGCTCGGCGACCAGCTCGTGATCGGCACCGTAACCGTTGGTGGCGAGCAGGACGGCCGGGGTCTCGATGCGCTCCTCGTCGGCGTTCGGGTCGGTGACCACGACCGCGGCGACCCGGCCCTCGGCGTCCAGCTCGACGTCGGTGAGCCGGGCCGGCACCAGGAAATCGATCCGCGGGTGGGCCCGCGCCTGCCGGGCCAGGTGGTCGATGAGCACGGTGCCGTGCCGCTCGGGGATGGTGTGGCAGCGGTCCACGGAATGCCCCGGGTAGTGCATGTCGGTCATCAGCGAGATCTCTAGGCCGGCCTCGTCGGCCAGCCACTCGACCAGCTCGCCGCTGACGGCGGCCAGCGCCCGGGCGAGCCGCTGGTCGCCGGTGCCCTTGGTCTTGCGGTCGACGTCGCCGGCGAACACCTCGACCGAGTCCTCGATCCCCTGCTCCCGCTGCCAGCGGCTGTTCACGCCCGGCACCATCGCCGTGCACATCGACGTGTTGTTGCCGCGAAGGAAGTGCTCGCTCACCTCGACCACGAGGACGTCGAGGCCGAGCTGGGCGGCGCGAAGGGCGGCGATGAGCCCACCACCGGCACCCGCGACGACGAGGTCGGGTCCCTGTGCGCTCATCGGCCCGCTCCCGCCGCGACCAGTTCGAGGGCGCGCAGCACGGGGTCGAACACCGGCACCGCCGAGGGGTGCGCTGGATCGACGTCGACGGCGGAGCAGCCGTTGAGCAGCGTGCGGGCCCCCTTCGCGGCCAGCACCTCGGCCGCCTCGTCGAGGCGCTGCTGCCACCCCGGCCCTTCACTGATCGAGTCGAAGGGCAGGTCGAGGATCTCGATCTGCCCGAGCCACCGCTCCCAGCCGTAAGCGGCCGCAACCCGGCGCATCTCGGCGGCGATGGCCTCGTTGCGGACCACCGCGCCCATCGGCGCCGCGAGCGCGGCCGCGAGGGCCAGGTTGAGCTTGAGGATGCCGACCACCGGACGGTCGGTCTCCTCTTGCAGCCGGGCGACCGCGGGGTCGAGCACGCAGTCGGCCATCAGGACGTCGTACCCCGCGGGGGCGGCGGCGAGGGCCCGGTGGACGTAGTCCTCCGAACGTGCGATGTCCTCGGCGTTGTCGAGCTGCTCGGGCGCACCCTGCGCCAGATCGTGCAGTTCGACGATCACGCCGGCCGGGCTGATGGCGTCGTAACGTTGTTGTCGCCGCGCCAGTTCCTCGACGCCGACGTGCAGGGGTGTGGTCGCGAAGATCCGCATGGGTGGTGGCTCCTCCTCGAGGACGGGCAGGGTGCGGCAGGTGAGGATCACGGAGTGGCGAGCACGCGCAGGACGTCTCGCACGCTCCTCGCCTCGGGCAGTGCGGCGGCGCAGTCGACCGCCCGCTGGAGCGCCGCCTCATCGCCCAGCAGGTCACGCAGCAGCACGAGAGTCCGCTCGTGGTCGAAGGGCTCGTGGGCGGCGTCGCCGACTGGGTTGGCGACCTCGTGCCGCAGGACCCGGCCGTCGGTCAGCGTCAGCTCGACGGCCGCGCCGCGGGCGTCGGGCAGGCGGGCGTCGAACTCGGTGCCCGAGACGACCTCGACCCGCTCGGCCAGTGCGGCGAACCGGTCCTCCCGCGAGCGGTCGAAGCCGTCGGGAGCGACGCGGCCATCGAGCAGGGCGGTCGTCACCACGTAGGGAATCGAGAACATGGCGGCCAGCCGGTTGCTCCATCGGGTGCGGCCGAGCGCTGCCGCCATCGAGTACGTCGTGACCCGCACCCGGGTGATGTCGCTGTCGGCGAGCCCGTCCTGGTGCAGTCGTGCTCGCAACACGAGGGTGGCATCCGCGCTGGGGTGGGTGAAGGCGCACGAGGCGTGCCGTTTGAAGTAGCCGAGCCCGATGTCCCAGCGCAGGCCGAGCTGCTCGACCAGGGCGACCGGGTCGAACGTGCCGAGCAACCCGCCCAGGCTGTGGGCGGCGATGCCGGTGGCGTGCGCGATCCCGGCCTTGGCCAGTCGCGCGGCGGCGAGCCCGGCCACGTTGCTGGCGCCCATCCACTCATTGCGCACCGCGTTGCCGTCGAGTGCCGCGGAGAACGGCCCGGCGATCGGCATGCCGCTCGCGGTGTCGACGGCGGCGGCGATCCCCGCGGTGTCGAGACCGAGGAGCTTGGCGCAGCCCGCGGCTGCGCCGGTGACGCCCCAGTTGCCGTGCGGGTGCAGACCCGGCGCGCCGCGGCTGGCGCGACCGTACCGCGCGGCGACCTCGTAGGCGACGAGCAGGGCCGTCGCGGTGGCCGGACCGTCCGTGTCGAGCGCGCAGGCGAGTGCCAGGACCGCCGGGAAGCCGTGCGCGGCGGGGTGGCCGGCCGCGAACTTGTTGCCCTCGTCCATCTCCAGGCTCACCAGCGCCGTGGCGTTGAGCCAGGCCGCGGCCTCGACCGTGGTCTCGACCCCGGTCCCGAAGACCGGTACCGGTCCGGGTGAGGGCGCCCAGGCGTCCACGAGTGCGGCGCGCTCGGGAAGCCGAGCACCCAGGACCGTGACTCCGAAGGTGTCGAGCAGGACCAGACGCAGCCGCTCTCGCACGTTCTCGGGTACGGCGTCCCACCTCAGCGCGCCGGCCCAGCCGGCGAGCCGGTCGAGGGCCTCGAGCGCCGCCTGCTGATCCGGGTCGAGCCCGACTTCGTTCGCTTGATCCGTACCGGGATCAACGGTAACCGTCTTCCCCACCTTCTCCGCCGTTTCGTTCACAGGCCGAGGTAGGCCTTCTTGACCCGCTCGTCGCCGGCCAGCTCCTTGCCCGGGCCTTCGAGCGCGATGGTGCCGCTCTCGAGCACGTAGGCCCGGTCGGAGATCGAGAGCGCCTGAGCGGCGTTCTGCTCGATCAGGAGAACCGAGACACCCGTGTCGCGGATGGCCGCGACGGCCTTCAGCACGTCCCAGGTCAGCTTCGGCGAGAGGCCGGTCGACGGTTCGTCGAGCATCAGCAGCCGCGGCTTCGCCATGAGGGCCCGGCCGATGGCGAGCATCTGCTGCTGGCCGCCGCTCATGCTCTGGGCCGCCTGCTTGCGGCGCTCGGCCAGGATCGGGAACAGCTCGAAGATCCGCTCCAGCTCCTGCGCCATCCGCACGCCGCGGCGCGTCCACGCGCCCAGGACGAGGTTCTCCTCGACGCTCATGGGGCCGAAGAGGTCGCGATCCTCGGACACCTGCACGATCCCGCGCCGCACGATCTGGTGCGGCCGCAGCCCGGTCAGCGGCTCGCCGTCGTAGGTGACCGCACCGGAGAGCGCACTGATCAGTCCGCTGATCACGCGGAGCGTGGTGGTCTTGCCGGCACCGTTGGCGCCGACGACGGAGACCAGTTCCCCCGGCCTGACCCGCAGGCTCATGTCGTGGAGGATCTGCAGCTTGCCGTAGCCGGCAGCGATGTTGTCGAGCTCAAGCACCAGGCAGCTCCTGTCCGAGATAGGCCTCCACGACCGTCGGGTCCGCGACCACTTCCGCGGGCTCGCCCGAGGCGATCACCCGTCCGCGGTCGAAGACGACGACAGAGTCGGAGAGCTGCATGACGGCCTGCATGATGTGTTCGACGAACACGAGCGTCAGGCCCTCCGACTCACGCAGGCGGGCGAGCAGGTCGACGACGGGCGCCCGTTCGGCGGGCACGAGGCCGGCCAGGACCTCGTCGAGCAGCAGCAGCCGCGGACGGGTGGCGAGCACCCGGGCCAGCTCGAGCCGCTTCAGCGCAGCTGTGTGCAGCGAGTCGGACACCGCGTCCGCCCAGGCCGCCATGCCGGTCGCTTCGATGACCTCGTGCGCGTGGTGATGGGCGCTGCGGTGATTGCCGCCCCGCGACAGTGCTGCCGCGACGACGTTCTCCCGGACCGTCATGGAGCCGAACGGACGCATCAGCTGGAACGTTCGCGCCATGCCGAGCCGCGAGATCCGGTGCGGCGACATCCCGCTCACGTCCTTGCCGAAGAGCTTCACATGGCCGGTGTCCGGCCGCAGTGCGCCGGCGATGACGTTGAAGAACGTCGTCTTGCCCGCGCCGTTCGGCCCGATGATGCCGACGATCGAACCTTCGGCGACGTCGATCTCGACCTCGCTGAGTGCATGGACGCCACGGAAGGACTTGCTCACGTCGCGTACTTCGAGAGCGGTGCTCATCGGCGCTTCCACCAATCGCGGATCGATCCGACGATGCCTTTGGGCAGGACGAGGGCGATCACGATCAGCAGGATCGAGTAGAGCACCACGTCCAGCCCGCCCCGGCCCGAGAGGAATTCCAGGAAAGCGGGCGGGTTGCGCAGCCAGCCGGCCGTCAGGTCCGAGAGCGGGCCGAGGATCAGTGCGCCGACGAGCGGGCCCCACAGGGTGGCGACGCCGCCGATGACCGCCGGGGCGATGGCCTGGACCGACTGGGCCTGGCCGAACGCGATGTCGGGATCGACGAACATGAAGTACTGCGCGTAGAACATGCCGGCGACGGACGTGATCGCCGCGGAGAGCGCCATCGTGGTCAGCTTGACCCGCATGACGTTGACGCCCAGCGCGTCGGCCGCGTCCTCGTTGTCGCGCACGGCGACCGTGTGGATGCCGGTGCGCGACCGGAGGTAGAACATCGTGATCAGCAGGCAGATCACGACCAGCGCGAGGCCGATGTAGTAGTACTGCGGCGCATTGGCGGCGAACTGCAGCATCGACCACGAGTTGTCGGGCAGCAGCGGGACGTGGAACCCGGTGGTGCCGTTGACCCAGCTGGTGTTGGTCGCGAGCAACCGCAGCATCTCGGCGAAGGCGAACGTGGCGAGCGCGAAGTAGGCACTGCGCAGCTTGTAGCGGAAGGCGAGGTAGCCGATGCAGATGGCCACGAGTGCCGCCAGCATCGCTCCGACGACCAGCGAGATCCACGGCGACCAGCCGAAGTGCTCCAGGAGGTAGACGTCGGTGTACGCGCCGATGCCGAAGAACGCCGCGTGCCCGAAGCTGAACATGCCACCGTAGCCGCTCATCAGGTTCCAGCCGATCGCCATGATCGCGAAGATCAGCACCCGGACCGCGATGGTCTGGCTCGACTCGGGCAGGAGTGCGGGAGCGAAAGCGGCCAGGACGGTGATGACGACCAGGATGATCAGGGACCGCTGGATCGACTGGCGGCGATTCTGGATCGCCGCTGATCCCGGTCGCGTCTCGGTGGTGACGGTCATGATGACGTGGCTCCGAAGATGCCCTGCGGACGGATCAGCAGGATGAGCAGGAACAGGATGAAAACGCCCAGCAGGGGGCTCTGACCGGCGATCGCGACACCGCCCAGCTGCTCGACCAGGCCGACGATCACACCGCTGATGACGGCGCCCATCACGTTGCCCAGCCCGCCCATCACGACGACGACGAAGGCGAGGATGTTGAACTGGTCGCCGGCGGTCGGGGTGATCGTGGTGAACGGCGCGATGAGCATGCCGGCCGCCCCGGCACAGGCGGTGCCCAGGCCGAAGGTGACCGCGTAGACGAGCCGCACGTCGATGCCGACCAGTCCCGCCCCCTGCCGGCTGGCGGCGACAGCGCGGATCGCCCGGCCGAACGAGGTGCGCTCCAGCAGCAGGAAGACCAGCACGGCCAGTACCAGGGCGCCGCCGAGGGCGATGACCCGGGAGAGGTTGGCGACGGCGCCGAACACGTGCACGCCGGGGTCGCTCTTCAGGTTCGCCGACAGCGGGTCGCCGCCGAAGACCAGCAGTAGGACATTGCTGATCAGCAGCGACAGGCCGAGGGTGATCAGCAGCTGGCGCTCGAGCGTGCCGCCCATCGTGCGGTTGAGGAGCAGGAGCTGGATCAGGACGCCGAGCACGAAGAGCCCGAGGATCGCGACCGGGAGGGCGATGTAGGGGTTCAGCCCGGCCTGGTGCGCCACCTCGTAAGTGATGTAGAGACCAACGGCGAGGAAGGCACCGTGCGCGAAGTTGACGATGTCGAGCACGCCGAAGACAAGGGTGAGGCCCATCGCGAGCAGGCTGTAGACACCGCCGGAAATGATGCCGGTGAGCAGCGCCTGGCCGGTGATGCCCATGCTGCCCGAGCGCAGCAGCGCGGCGATGAAGAGAACGACCAGCAAGGCGCCCGTCACGACCAGCGGCGTCGAATGGCGCAGGCTCAGCCGCGACGTGGCGCGGCTACCGCCCCGGAGGGCGGTCCCGTCCTTCGACGGAACCGCCCCTCCGGCGTTCGTCGGGCCGGTCACTGGCCCGGGTTCGCGGGGTAGACGGGGCTCTTGACCGCAGCGGACTGCGGATAGACCACGACCGGAGCACCGTTCTGGACCTGGGTCAGCACGGGCAGCGAGGTGGAGTTCTCGCCCTTGTCGCTGAACTTGATCGGGCCGTCGGAGAGAGTCAGCGGCGTCAGGTTGGTCTGTGCGATGGCGTCGCGAACCTTCGACGCGTCGGTCGAGCCGGCCTTCTCGAGCGCTGCCGCGATGACACGAACCGAGTCGTAGGCGAGGGCCGCGCCGGTGCGCGCCTCGTCTTTGTAGGTCGTCTTGTAAAGGGCGCTGAACGCCTTCGCGTCGGCGCTCTTGTCGTCGAAGTGGTAGTTCACGTCGAAGTACCCCTGGGAAGCCGAACCGGCGTCGGTCGGGAACTGCGGCTGGTCGAACGCACCGTCGGCTGCGCCGACCACGGCATCGAGGGCCGGCTTGACCGTCTGGATCGCCTTCGCGGCGAGGACGCCGTCGCGGTAGTAGCCCGAGACGACGAGGACGTTCGCGCCGCTCGCCTTGACCTGGGCGATCTGGGTGGTCAGATCGGAGACGCTGGCCGCGTCATAGGTGATCTCCGGACCCATCTGGAGGCCGCTCTTCTGAGCCTCGGCCTTGAACGCCTGGTAGACCCCGGTGCCGAACGCCGTGGCCTCGTGCAGGTAGGCGACCTTGGTGACCGGGCGATTCGCCGCCTCGGAGATGGCCTTGACGTACTGGGCCGCGGTCGTGCCGAACCGCGAGTTCTGCGGCTGCATGCGGAACGAGTATTTGTAGCCGTGCGAGAGGATCGCGTCGTCGCCCGAGATGTCCATGACGAAGGGGACCTTGTTGCGCTCGGCGACGGCGGCGACATTGGCGCTCACGGCGCTCTGGTAGGTGCCGACCAGGGCGACGACGCCGTCACCGACGAGGCGCTGGGCCTCGCTCTGGCCGGTGTCCGGCGTGCCCTTGGTGTCACCCCCGTCCAGCTCGAGCTTGGCGCCACCGAGCGCTTTGATGCCGCCGGCGTCGTTGATGGCCTTGATACCGAGCTTCACGCCGTTCTCGAGCTGGGTTCCGTCGCCCGCGTTGGCACCCGAGAGGGGGTGCAGGGTGCCGATCTTGATGACCTTGGCATCCCCGCTCGAACCGCCGCTGCCGCCGCCCGCACAGCCGGCGAGGAGTACGGCCCCGGAGCCGACCGCGGCGACCAGCTTCACGAAGGATCTTGTACGCATCCTGATGACTCCTGATCTTGATGAAGAGTGGCGCTGTGATCGTTCCGCTAATCGGAACGCCCCGATCAAGTTGCGCTGACTGTGGCATGTGGTCGTACTCACGTCAAGTGGTACATCGATGATTGAGGTCACGTGCACTTCGCGACCGCAGAGCCGGACTCCAGGCAGAGCGCAGGTTTCGCCTGGGCATTGACTCCCGACGGGACGGCAGCCAGACTTGTTCCGTCTACAGAAACGCAGTTGTAACACTGGCTTCCGGCGGTGGCGGCCGGCCGCGCGCGTCCCGTGCGCGGCGCCCCCCCGCGGTCCTGTGCCCCGGCTATCGAGGAGATCCCCGTGGAGAGCGCGTCACCGCCCGTGCCGACAGCCGGCGCCGGCCTCGCCGCGCGCCTGGGCACCTTCGCGGCAAGTATCCGCGAGCCCGCGGCCCCGGACGCGGTACGGCACCGGGTACGGGCGCTCGTCGCCGACGTGGTGGCCACGGCGGCCGCCGGTCTGGCCCGGCCCGACATCGCGGTTCTCCAGGCCACCTACGCGATCGGTGCCGGCCCCAGCAGCGTGCTGGGCCACCGGACGGGTTTCCCACCGGCCCAGGCGGCATTCCTCAACGCGATGCCGGTCGCGCGCGAGCAGCTCCAGGACGGGCACCGGCGCGCTCGCGGCCATCCGGCATCCCACGTGGTGCCGGCCGTTCTCGCTGCCGCCGAGGCCTGCGGCGCCGATGGCCCAGCGACGCTGTCGGCCGTGCTGGCCGGCTACGAGACGGGCGTGCGGATCGGCCTCGCGATGGGCGGGACCCCGGCCGGGGTCCACGACATCGGGACCTGGGCGACGCTCGGGGCCGCGGCCGGCGTTGCCCACGTGCTCAGCGGTGGCGACGCGGAGACCATTGCCGGGGCCATCGACTCGTGTGCCGCGCTGACCACGGTGCCCGACGCGCCGGGGGTCTTCGACGGCTGGACCAGCCAGAACCTCTACCTCGCCTGCGCGGCACAGACCGCGGTCATCCACGGCCAGGCGGCCGCGGCGGGCCTCCGGGCGCAGCCGGGAACACTGGAACGCCACTTCGCCCGCTGGGTCGCGGCCGACCAGGGCGGATTCTCCGAGCGGCTGATCGCACTGGTCGCCGCCGGCGACTGGACCATCACCCAGGGGTACCTCAAGCGCCACCCCACCTGCGCCCTGCTGCACGGCGTCAACGACGCCGTCGAGGACCTCGCGACCCGTCCTTACCGGCCCGAAGAGATCGCCGCGGTCACGGTCCGCACCTACGCCGCGGCGGCCGCGTTCGACAACGTGCTGCCCCGCAGTGAAATGGCCGCCCGGTTCAGCATCCCGTGGAGCGTGGCCGCCGGTCTGGTCCTGGGCACACTGCGGACCCACGCGTTCGAGTCCGGCACCCTCCGCGTCACCGCGGTGCGGGATCTGGCGGCTCGGGTGCGGGTGGAACACGACCGGACCCTCGACGCCGGGTATCCGGCGGGGCGCCCGGCCACGGTCACCGTGCGGTTCACCGACGGCACCCAGCTCACCGCGTCACGCGACGGCGCCCCCCGCGGTGACGGGCCTGACGCGGTCGACGACCCGGTGGTCGGTCAAAAGGCCGCGACGCTGCTGACCGACGCCGTCGGTGAGAGCGGGGCGCGGGCAGTGCTCGCTGCCGTGGCCTCTCTCGGCCAGGACGGCCCGATCCCGTTCGGCCTCGTGCTGCGCACGCTCGACGTACGACGGCCGTCGTGAAAATCGGCACCGGCCGCACCGGCCGGCCCCCGGGCCCCTCGGGTATCGCGCCGGGAGCGCGATCCGCGGATCTGACGGGCGAACGTGATCCGCGCCGACCTTGCCTCGTTTCGTGAGGCCGAACTTGTCCGGAAGAAAAGGGGATCCTGTGGTTCGCGAACGGACGGTCGAGACTCCGGGAGGTACCGAGGCCGCGGACCGGGTCGCCGACGTCCTCCTCCTCTTCGCGCGGTCCGACAGTCCGCTCGGGGTATCCCAGATCGCCCGTGACCTGTCCCTCAGCAAGGCCGTCGTCCACCGGATCCTGCAGTCCCTGGTTTCCCGCTCACTGGCCAAGGTGGCGCCCGGTGGGTCGTCCTATGTGCTCGGACCGGCGGCGCTGGGTCTCTCGGCGCGGGCGTGGAGCCAGATCGACGTGCGCAGCATCGCCTCGCCGATCCTTCGTCGGCTGCGAGACACCACCCGGGAGACCACGACCCTCTCGGTGCTCGTCGGCAACGAGCGGATCTACCTCGACCAGTTCGAATCTCCCGAGGAGGTGAAGATGGTCATCGAGATCGGGCCGCGTTACCCCCTGCACTCCGGTGCTTCGAGTCGCGCGATCCTCGCCTTCCTCTCAGTCTCCCTCATCGACGAGGCGGTCCGCCAGCTGCGCGCGCGGCGCGCCGGTCTGGACGAGAACGCCTACCGCGACGGCCTGGACCGGGTTCGCGAGCACGGATATGCCACGTCCATCAACGAGCGCAACACCGGCGCCGCCTCCATCGCCGCACCGTTCTTCGACTCGGCCGGCAACGTGATGGGCTCCATCAGCTCCTCCGGTCCGGCCTTCCGCTACGCGATCGAGGACCACGAGGAGCACGCGGCGCTTGTGGTCGAGGCGTCGCACGCCATCACCCAGCGTCTGCGCGGCTGACCCAGCCCCCGACCCGACAGCCCAGCAGGAGACACCGTGCTGCCCCGCTCGTTCCTCTACGTTCCCGCCTCACGCCCGTCGCTGTTCGCCAAGGCCTCGACCGGGGCGGCCGACGCCGTCATCCTCGACCTCGAGGACGCGGTGCCGGTCGCCGAGAAGAGCGCGGCCCGCGGCGCGGTCGCCGCCTGGCTGGGCCGGGACCGCCAGGCCCCGGGAGCCGAGGCCGGCGCCCAGACCTGGGTCCGGGTCGACGCGGATCGGCTCGCCGATGATCTCGAAGCCGTCGTCCGTCCTGGCCTCGACGGCATCGTGCTGGCCAAGTGCTCCCCCAAGTCCATGAGCGAGCTCGCCGCGCGGCTCGACGGAGCCGAAGCCGAGCAGGACCTGCCCCCGGTGCCCGTCGTCGGGCTGGTCGAGGACGCGGCTTCGGTGCTCGCCCTCGGCGAGCTCGCCGCCCATCCCCGCCTCACGACACTCGGCCTGGGCGAGGTGGACCTGCTCGCCGCCCTCCGGATCGCCCGCACCACCGCGACCGCCGACGCGATCACCCAGCTCAGACTCCAGGTCGTGCTCCACTGCGCCGCCGCGGGCCTCGCCGCACCGGTGGCGCCCACGTCGGTCGACTTTCGCGACCTCGACGCCTTCCGGCGAACGACCCGGGAGCTGGCCGACCTCGGCTTCCGCTCACGAACCGCCATCCATCCCGCCCAGGTCCCCGTGATTCACGAGGTGCTGGCCCCCACCGCCGAGGCGGTGGCCGCGGCGCGTGACGTCCTCGATCGGTTCTCCGCGGCCCAGGGCGGAGTGACGCTGGATGCCGCGGGACGGTTGATCGACGCAGCCGTGATCAGATCGGCCCGGGAGACGCTCGCACGCCGTCGGGATGACTGAGGGACCGGCCGGCGCCTGACGGCGCCGACCGGTCCCCCTGGGAGATCTTGGATATCGGTGCGTCAGGCCTGACCCGAGCGCTTCACGAACCGGCCCGTCGGGGTGCCGACGATCTTCTCCGCACGCAAGACCTCGGTGCCGCGGACCCAGGTGTCGGTGACCTTGGCCGTCAGCTCGAAGCCCTCGAACGGGGTGTACTCCTGCGTGGAGAGCGAGTCCTGCGCGTGCACGGTGTAGTCGACCGTGTCGTCGAGCAGGCAGAAGTCGGCGTCGTACCCGACGGCGAGATCACCCTTGCCGCGCAGCCCGAACCGCTCGGCCGGGCTCTTGGCGACGAGTTCGGCGATGCGCGGGTAGGACAGACCACGCTTGCGGCCTTCACTGACCATGCCCGCCAGCAGGTACTCGGTGCCGCCGAAGCCGGATTTGGCCACGAAAACGTCCTCGCGGGGCTCGCCGAACTTGGTCTCGTCGCGGCAGCACGCGTGATCCGAGGTGACCCACGAGAAGTGGCCGGCCAGCAGGTGTTCCCACAACGACTCGACGTCTTCGCGGGAGCGAAGCGGCGGGTTGACCTTGCCGCCGAGGTTGGCGGTCGTGAAGTCGGCGAGCAGGTGGCCGACCGTCACCTCGCGGCGGAAGTCGATGTGCGGGAAGGTCTCCTGCATCATCATGGCGGCCTCGATCGCCTTGCGCGAGGTCAGGTGCAGCAGGTTGATCTTGGGCAGCTCGGTCTCGTGGGCCAGGTAGGAAGCGATGGTGATCGCCAGGCCCTCCGAGTGCGGCGGCCGCGAGGCGCTGTACGCCTCGAGGCCGGTCAGCTTGCCCTCCTGCTCGACCAGCTTGGTGTAGGCCCGCATGATCTCCGCCGTCTCGCAGTGCAGCGACAGCGAGATGTTCTCGCGGTCGGCAGCGAACCGGGGGTCGCGACGCGCCTTCTCGATGCCCCGCATCACGAACTCGAAGTGGGCCAGGTCGTAGGACTCGTCCTCGGGGATCATGAGGAACGAGCTCTGGTCGCTCGAGCGGCCGTGCAGCCCGTGGCTGCCGTAGAACATGAAGATCTTGAACGAGGGCACCCCGAACTCCCCGATCAGGTCGGGGATCTCGTCGATGTGCTCCTTGAGGATCGGCGCCACGTGGAACGCGTAGTCGATGAAGGAGCGGCCCTCGGCGGCTGCCAGCACGTCGGGGAACACTTCGCGGTACGGCCCGGTCCGGTTCATGTAGTAGGCACCGGTGCGGATGTAGGTGATGCCGGTCGTGACACCGCCCTGCGCCGAGGCCTGGCTCTCCGAGCTGGTGTCCTCGCCGAGTTCGTTGTAGATGCCCCAGTGCTGGTGGACGTCCACCACACCGGGGAAGAGGTGCTTGCCGGCGGCGTCGACCGTCTCGGCTGCGCGCTCGGAGTCGATGCTCGGCTCGAAGGCGGCGAACTTGCCGTCCTTGACGGCGACGTCGAGGCGCTCGGGGGCATCGCTCGCGGGGCGCACCACCTGGGCGTTACGGATCACCAAGTCGAATTCAGCCATTTTCCCTCATCCTTCGGTTGTTCGTCCTACGTGCGAGCGGGGTCGTCGACCTTCGTCAGGGAAGCGAGCAGCTCCATGAGGTCGGTGCAGTCCTCGAGCGTGCGGCAGGCCGCCGCGAGTTCGTCGGCCCGATCGGGAGGCAGCACCCGCCGGGCGTTGTCGTGGAACTTGGCGGCCAGCTCTTCGAACGAGAGCGGTCGCTGCGGGCCACCGCGGTTCGTGAACACCTCGGCCACCACCTCGCGGCCGTCCTTGAGCCGCGCCGTGAGCACCGCGGGGAACTGGTGCGGGAAGATCTCCGTGCACCGCTCGTCGGCCGTCACGTCCACCTTCGCCATCAACGCTCTTCGCTCGGGGTCCTGCGCGAGTTCGTCGGTGTAGTCGTCGAGCCCGGCACCGAGACCGGAGCCGCCCAGCAGGCCGAGCACGACCGCGTAGGGACCGCTGAACTGGGCCATGTAGCCGGTCTGCGGCGTCCGCTTCACCTCGATCGGCTCCCCCACCGTGCGCAGGTTCTGCGCCGGTACGCCGAGCTGGAGCGAGACGATGTCCTCGACCCGTACGCCGTCCGCGCGCAGCTGCGCGGCGGCGTCGACGGCCGCGTGCGTGAAATGGTTCGCCGGGTAGGGCTTGAAGAAGATGCCCGGGACCGACCACTCGGTCCCCAGCCCGTCGACGATGGCCGCCGGGTCGAAGATGCCGTGCAGCCAGGCCTGGAAGAAGCCGAACCGGCCCTCGAGCACCGTGGGCGGACCGGTCAGGCCGAGCTTGACCAGCTCCGCCGCGGAGACAGCCGCGTGCGCCGCCCACCCGCAGTGGATCCGCTTGACCGTGCCGCCGGTGCGGTTGGCCTCGATGATGCCCGAGGCCAGCGAGGCCGTGACGCCGAGCGCATCGACGACGGCTTGCTCATCGCCACCGGCGAGCAGCGTCGCCGCGACCGAGGCACCCATCGCGCCGCAGATCGACGTGGCGTGCTGGCCGTGCTCGAAGAAGACGGAATTGTTGCTCGCCTGGTCGTAACCGGCCATGCCGAGCCGGACGCAGATCTCGATCCCGATCGCGACCGCCCGGATGAGCTCACGACCGTCCGCGCCGGCACGCTCGGCGGCGGCCAGTGCCGCAGGGACGACCGAGGCGCTCGGATGAAGGACCGACGGCAGATGGGTGTCGTCATAGTCGAGGGAGTGAGCGAGGACCCCGTTGACGAAGGCGGCCATGTTGGCGGGCAGCCGGCCGGGCACACCGACGGCCGAGGCGGCGCCCGTCCCGCCCTGGCTGGCGGCCCACTCCCGCGCGGAGCGGCTGGTTTCGAGCGTGCTGGCGGCGGCGGCGATGCCGAGGATGTCGAGCACCCGCATCTTCACGCTCTCCACGACCTCGGCCGGGAGGTCGTCGTAGGACGTGCCGGCCGCGAAGGCGCCGAGCTGCTGGGCCAGGGTCTGCTCGCTCACGCGGTACGCACCGCCAGCGGGCGCACCGGCGACCCGGTCGCGCCGTAGATGTTGAGCGGCACCAGCACGAGCGTGAACTCCGCCCACCCGCGGCCGGCGAGCTCCTCGAGGTCGAGCGCCTCGATGAGGTAGATCCCGCTCTCGACGAGCAGGACACGGTGTGCCGGCAGCAGCGCGTGCCCACCGCCGGGCGCGAGCCGCTCGAACGCGATGGTGTCGGCGCCGGCGGCGTGGATGCGCCGCTCGGCGAGCCACTGAGCGCCGGCCTCGCCGACCCCCGGGACCCCGGACGGCCCGCCCACGTAGGCGCCGCCCTCGGCGAACTTCGTGCCCCAGCCGCTGCGGATGAGCACCACGTCTCCCTCACCGACACCGCCGTCCGCGTTCTTGGCGGCCGCTTCCAGGTCGCCGACGGTGATCTCGTAGCCGCCGTCGAGGCAGCCGACTCCGTGCAGTCCCGCGATGTCGAGGAGCACACCACGGCGGATCATCGGCGCGATGGAGTGAACGCCGAGCGCGTCGTACTTGCCACCGACCCCGGCCTGCATCGCGTCGACGCCGCCGAACATGAGCCCGTCGTGCGAGACGTGCGCCAGCGCGTCGATGTGCGTGCCCACGTGGCAGCCCATCGTGATCATGTCATTGGCGGCGCTGCCCCCGTCGGCACGCGTCATGTCGCCATGGCGGCGCGGCAGGGTGTGCCAGAACTGGGGGTGGTTCGGGGACTGGGGCATGCCGACCCGCAGCTGTCGTCCCAGGTCGACCACGTCCAGCCCGCCCTGAACCGCGCTGAGCAATGCATCGGTCATCGGATGATCCCACTCTCCTTGAGCTCGGCGATCCGGCCGGCCTCGAGGCCGGCCTCGGTCAAGACTTCGTCGGTGTTCTCGCCCAGCCCGCGGCCGGTGAACCTGATCGCCCCCGGCGAAGCGCTCATCCGCCACATCACGTTGTGCTGCAGCAGCGGCCCGAAGTCGGCGTCGTCGACCTCCAGCAGCATCTGCGTCTCCCGCACGTGGGGATCCTCGACCAGGTCGCGGGCGTCGTAGACGGCGGCGATGGCGGCACCGGCCTCGGTGAAGGCGCTGATGACCTCGTCACGGCTGCGCTGCGCGATCCAGCTGCCGACGTAGTCGTCGAGCAGGTCGACATGCGCCGCCCGGCCGCCGCCGGTGGCGAACCACGGTTCGCTGATCACCTCGGGATGGCCGACCAGCTCCAGCACCCGTTCGGCGATCCGCTGGGCGCTGGTGGAAACGGCCACCCACCCGCCGTCCGAGGTCCGGTAGGTGTTGCGCGGCGCGTTGTTGGTCGACCGGTTGCCATGGCGCTGCTCGACCTCGCCGAGCTGCTGGTAGATCGTCGGACCGGGCCCGACGGCTGCCATGATCGGCTCGAGCAGGCTCATGTCGACGACCTGTCCCTCGCCGGTCCGGTCGCGGTGGCGGAGCGCCATCATCACGGCCGACGAAGCGGCGATCCCGCAGATGCTGTCGGCCAGGCCGAAGGCCGGCAAAGTCGGCGGGCCGTCGGGCTGCCCGGTCAGCGAAGCGAAGCCGCTCATGGCTTCGACGAGCGTGCCGAAGCCGGCCCGGCCTGCGTAGGGACCGGTCTGGCCGAAGCCGGTGAGCCGCACGAGCACCAGCCCGGGGTTCTCGGCGAACAGCGCGTCGGGGCCGATGCCCCACCGCTCGAGGGTCCCCGGACGGAAGTTCTCGACGACGACGTCCGCCGTCTTCGCCAGAGCACGGAACACCTCGCCGCCGCGCTCGTCCTTGAGGTCGAGGGCGACGGTCCGCTTGTTGCGGCTGATCTCCTTCCACCACAGCGGGACGCCGTTCTTGCTCCGGCCGTGGCCGCGCATGTTGTCGCCGTTGCGCGGGTGCTCGATCTTGATCACGTCGGCACCGAAGTCACCGAGGATCTGACAGCAGAACGGGCCCGCCAGGATCGTGGACACGTCGAGCACGCGTAGTCCGTCGAGAGCTGCCGCTGAAGCCACTCGAACCTCGTTCCGTCAGAAGAAACACTCCATCTGGCGACGACTGTAGCCGGAACGGGCGTCCACCTGAAGAGGTCGAGTCGAATCTGCGGACATTGAGGCTATCCCCACATGCAAGCCCGACCAGACCGCTGTGATCACCCGCGGTCGGATCAATGACTTCCCTGTCGATCACGTTCCGCTTGCCGGAACGTCGATGGGCGAGCACCCCGGCGCCGGTAGGTGATCGAGCGGCAGGCCCACCACTTGCGCGGCCGGCGACCGGGAGGTGCGGCGGCTCGACGGCGCCGGCCTCGTCTGGCCGGCGCGCCACGGAGCCGTACTGGTCCGGCGGTGTCCGGAGGGAAGGAGAAGGACGGCCGCGCCGGGGCCTCGGCGATCCGGTGTCCCAACGGGACGAAAATCGTCGGCGCGGCCTTGTCTCACAACGGGATCATGGCTCCCGGCAGAGCTGATGACGGGGCGATCGCAGCGCGACGCCGAGCCTCGCGCGTGTCGCAGCGAGGCCGGCTACGTGATCGGGCTCCAGCGTCTGGTCGCCGGCGACGGCCGGAGTCGCGCGAAACGATCGGAAGGTGTGTCGCACTCGCGGGACGGGGCCGGGCTCGGGAGTCACCCTTCCCCCGTCCGGGGCTTGAGTGCCGCGGCAGGTGCGGGGACGGGCGGCTCCTGAACGAAGCCCGCTGTCGAGCCGCGGCGTGACCTCGTCCGTGCCGACCTCGGTTCAGCCCGCCGTTAGGCCACGGCGATCCACCGATGCGGCCGGTCGCCGCAACTTCAACCCGACCGGCTCGACGCCGCCGGCGAACCCGGGGCGTCGATCAGGTCGCCAGGGTGGAAAGCCGGTGTTTACAGGTCCACGTTTCGGTACAGCGAGCCGACCTCACCGCGGTTGAGCCTGCGGATCGTGCCGGGACGCTGGGCGCCCAGCTGCACGTCGCCGATCGCCGTGCGCACGAGCTTGCGCACGGGGTGGCCGGTCGAGGCCATGAGCCGGCGCACGATGTGCTTGCGGCCCTCGTGGATCACGAGCTCGATCATGCTGCGGCCGGAGTGCATGTCCTTCACGCGGAACTGGTCGACCTTCACGATGCCGTCGGGCAGCTCCCAGCCCGCGCGCAGCTCCTTGCCGAGCCCGCGCGGCACGAGACCCTCGACCTCGGCGAAGTAGGTCTTGAGCACGTTGTACGACGGGTGCATCAGCCGGTGGCCGAGGTCGCCGTCGTTGGTGAGCAGGAGCAGGCCTTCGGTGTTCTCGTCGAGCCGGCCCACGTGGACGACGCCGGGGGTCTCCTCCCAGCGGCCGCGCAGGTAGTCGCCGACGCACGGGCGGCCGCGGTCGTCCGACATCGTCGAGTGCACGCCCTTGGGCTTGTTGAAGGCGAGGTACACGAGGTCGTCGCGCAGGTTCACGCGCGTGCCGTCGACGTGGATCACGGCCTCGACCGGGTCGACGCGGCGGCCCAGCTCGGTGACGATCTGGCCGTCCACCTCCACCCGGCCCTCCACGATCAGGTCCTCGGCCGCGCGCCGCGAGGCGATGCCGGCCTGGGAGAGGACCTTCTGCAGCCGGACGCCGTCGGGGTGCTGGTCAGATGTCATCGATGGTGTCCACTTCGGGTAGCAGCGGAGCGATCGGGGGCAGGTCGTTCAGCGACGACAGCCCCAGTCGCTCCAGGAACAGCTCGGTCGTCACGTACAGCGTGCCCGTCGTCTCCGGGTCGGTGCCCATCTCTTCGATGAGGCCGCGGGCCAGCAGGGTGCGGATCACGCCGTCGACGTTGACCCCGCGCACCGCGGCGACCCTGGCCCTGGTCACCGGCTGCCGGTACGCGATCACGGCGAGGCTCTCCAGCGCGGCCCGGGTCAGCTTCGACCGCTGGCCGTCGAGCAGGAGCTTCTCCACGAACGGGGCGTACGTGTCCCTAGTGTAGAACCGCCACCCCTCACCGACGCGCCGCAGGTCGATCCCGCTGCCCCGCTCGGTGAGCCGCTGCGCCATCGTCCGCAGCGCGACGGTGACCCGCGCCACCGGCTGATCCACGGTGTCAGCCAGCATCTGCTCCCCCGCCGGCGAGTCGACGACGAGCAGCAGCGCCTCGAGCGCGGCCTCCAGCGCCTCGTCGGACGTCACGTCGGGCAGGTCGCTGACCGGCTCGACACCCTCCTCCGGCTCGAGCTGCTCGGCTCCGACTGCCGGGGCGACCGGCTCGCCCTCGCCCGATTCGGCTTCGGGGCTCTCGGTGGCAGAGTCGGTTTCCCGCTCGGCGGGCTCGGCTTCCGGCTCGGCGCTCGCCTCGACGGCCTTGGGTTCCAGCTCAGCGCTGGGCTCGGCGGGCTCGGCTTCCGGCTCGGTGGGCTCGGGCTCCCGGTGCGCCTCGCTCGCCGCGGTGTCGGCGTCGGCCCGGACCTCGGTCGCCTCGGCGGCCTCGGGTTCCGGCTCGGTTTCCGCCTGACCTTCGGTCGCCTCCGGCTCGGCCTCCTCCGCGCTCGCCTCGGCCGCCTGCGGGGTGCTGTCGCTTTCGGCCGCTTCGCCGGGCGAAGCCTCGGCGGAGTTCTCCTCCCGCGGCGAACCTTCCGGCGCGGCACCGTGTTCGGGCGGCTCGGACACCGAGGTCTCCGTCGGCACGACCTCGTCGAGGTCGATCGCTTCCACGGCCGGCGCGCGGTCGTCTTCGGTGCTCACCCGTACTCCTCTTCGTCGGCCGCGGCGCGGTCGTGTTCGGCGGCGACCGAGGCCTCCGCGACGCTGCCGCCGGTCCAGCGCACGTGGAGCTCGGCGAGCGCCTCGAGCTGTTCGAACTGCACCGTCGACTCGCGGTACAGCTCCAGCAGCGCGAGGAACCGCGCGACGATCTCCACGGTGTGCTCGCAGTCCTCCACGAGCTCCTTGAACGTGGCCTGCCCCGCCTCCGCGAGCTTCACCCGCAGCAGCGCCGCGTGCTCACGCACGGACACGCGGCCCATGTGCAGGTGCGCCAGCGACACCGTCGGCGGCGGCTTGGGCTTGAAGACCGAGACGGCGATCTCCGCGAACTTCTGCGGCGTCACGCCGAGCATCACCTCGGGCAGCAGCCCGACGTAGCGCTCCTCCAGCGCCACCGAGCGCGGGTAGCGTCGCAGCGCGCCCTGTTCCAGCTCGCCGAACAGCGCCGCCACCTGCTTGTACGCGCGGTACTGCAGCACCCGCGCGAAGAGCAGGTCGCGGGCTTCCAGGAGTGCGAGGTCGTCCTCGTTCTCCACCTCGGCCGACGGCAGCAGCCGCGCGGCCTTGAGGTCCAGCAGGGTCGCGGCGATGACCAGGAACTCCGTGGTCTCGTCGAGATTCCAGTCGGACCCGAGCGCACGCGTGTAGGCGATGAAGTCGTCGGTGACCGTGTGCAGCGCGACCTCGGTGACGTCGAGCTGGTGCTGCGAGATCAGCTGCAGCAGCAGGTCGAACGGCCCCTCGAAGTTCTTGAGGCGCACCTTGAACTTCGAGGTGCTGAGCTCCTCGGCGTAGCCCGCCGGGATCGTCCCGCCGTGCACGGTCTCGTGCTCGACGGGCTTCTCCTCCGCACCCGGCGTCTCTTCCGGGAGCGGAGTCCCACCCGCCGACTCACTCTGGGCCGCGGTCTCGGCCGGGTCCTCAGTCTCGCCCGGGCCCGAAGTGTCGTCCGGGACCGGAGTCTCGTGCTGGATCGGCGTCTCGGTACCCGGGGCCGCGGCGTCCGGCTCCGGCTGCTCGGCCGATGCCGGTTCGTCCATCAGCCCTCGGTTCCGCCTTCTTCTTCCATCGCCTGCAATCGCTGGACCAGCACCGACTCTTCACCACGCTGGTCGAAGTCCGCGATCAGCACGGCCACCGCCTCGCGCACCAGGCGGCCGCGGTCGACCACGAGGTTGTGCTTGGCCCGCAGGTTCAGCCGGGTCTGCTCCATCGCGAGCAGCTCGTCGCCCGAGACGTACACGGTGATCTTCGCGTCGTGCTTCGTGCGGCCGGAGCCGCTGCGCGCGGCGGCGCGGCTGAGCTGGTCGGCGTCCGCGCTCTTCTTCGGGAGCGGTTCGGCCGGGGCGGGCGCCGCCGGGCGGTCGAGTGCCGGGCTGACAGGACTGGAGGTGAGGCGGAAGAGTTCCGACGCTCCGGGCAGGGAAGCGCGCCTGCTCACCGAGCGATCACCTCGCGAGCCAGCGCGCGATAGGCTGCCGCGCCGGCCGACTTGGGGGCCCAGGTCGTGATCGGCTCACCCGCGACTGTCGTCTCGGGGAACCGCACGGTGCGGTTGATCACCGTGTCGAACACGATGTCGCCGAATGCCTCCACCACGCGAGCCATGACCTCCTTCGAGTGCAGGGTTCTCGGGTCGTACATCGTGGCGAGAATCCCCGTGATGTCCAGTTTGGGGTTGAGGCGTTCCTGCACCTTCTCGATCGTGTCGATCAGGAGCGCGACGCCTCGCAGACTGAAGAACTCGCACTCCAGGGGGATGATCACACCGTCCGCGGCGGTCAATGCGTTCACCGTCAACAGGCCGAGCGAGGGCTGGCAGTCGACAAGAACATAGTCGTAGTCGTTCATGACCGGACGAAGGACCCGTAACAACGTGTGTTCGCGCCCTACCTCTGCGACGAGCTGGACCTCCGCCGCGGACAGGTCGATGTTGCTCGGCAGCAGGTCAACGCCGTCGACGCGGGTTTTGCGGAGCACGTCCTCGATGCCGACGGAGCGCTCCATGATGACGTTGTAGACCGTCTGGTCCAGCTCGTGCGGCTGGATGCCGAGACCCACCGACAGGGCGCCCTGCGGGTCGAAGTCCACGAGCAGCACGCGACGCCCGCACTCGGCGAGCGCCGCACCCAGGTTGATGGTCGACGTGGTCTTGCCGACGCCGCCCTTCTGGTTGCACATGGCGAGCACCTTGGCCGGGCCGTGGTGGTCCAGCGGCGCCGGTTCGGGGATCTCGCGCAGCGGCCGGCCGGTGGGGCCGATGCCGCTCTCTTCGCGCTCCTTCGCGCGCGCCCGGGCTCTCTCGGCGCGGCTCAGGCGCGGGCTGTCGGACGGTTCGTCGCCGTCGTGGTTCGCGGGGGTGGCGATGTGCGCCTGGGAGAGGCTCGCCGCGGCCGAACCGGCGGACGCGGCCGGGCGCTCCGGCTGGTTCGGTGTCGACATGGCGGGAAAGCTCCTTGTTTCGGCGTCGGAGGCAGCCTATGCGGGGAGTCGGAGCCCCGGCAAAGCGCCGCGCCGGGCCGGGCGCGCGAAGTCACCACTGGTGGCTGATGCCCTGAGGACCGGTCAGCCCAGTGCGCGCGGGTGCGCCGTCGCGTACACCTCGCGCAGCGTATTGACCGTCACGAGCGTGTAGACCTGCGTCGTCGTCACCGAGGCGTGGCCCAGCAGCTCCTGCACCACGCGCACGTCGGCGCCGCCTTCGAGAAGGTGCGTGGCGAACGAGTGGCGCAGGGTGTGGGGCGAGACGTCGGCGGTGATGCCCGCGCGTTCGGCCGTGTCCTTGAGGACCTGCCACGCGCTCTGCCGGGAAAGCCGGCTGCCGCGCACGTTGAGGAACATCGCGGACGTGCCGCGCCCGTGCGCCGCGAGCACCGGGCGGGCCCGCACGAGGTAGGCGTGCAGCGCCTCCACCGCGGGGCGGCCGATCGGGACGAGCCGCTGTTTGCCGCCCTTGCCGTCGAGCAGCACGGTGCGGTCGGTGTCGTCGACGTCGTCCACGTCGAGCCCCACGGCTTCGGAGATCCGGGCGCCGGTGGAGTAGAGCAGTTCGAGCAGCGCCCGGTCGCGCAAGGCGCGCTCGCCGTCGGGCGGCGGGGTCTCGAGCAGCTTGAGGACGTCGGTCACGGGCAGCGCCTTGGGCAGCCGCTTCGCCGCGGCCGGCGGGCGGACCTCGCGTGCGGGGTCGTGCTCGGTGATGCCGTCGGCGTGGGCGAACTTGTGCAGCCCGCGCACGGCGACCAGCGCCCGCGCGGCCGAGGACGCGGCGAGCGGCCGGTGCTCCTCGTCGCCTTCGCGCAGGGCCGCGCCGAACGACGTGACGTGCGCCGGCGTCACGTCCGGGAACCGCGTGACGTCCGCGGCGGCGAGGTGCGCGGCGTAGCGGCGCAGGTCGCGGGCGTAGCTGTCGAGCGTGTTGCGGGCGGTGCCGCGCTCGACCACGAGGTGGTCCAGGTACGCGGCGATCACGTCCCCCACCGCCGTCCTGCCCGTGCCCGTCACGGGGTCACACTCTAGGCCGCCGGGCCGTCCGTGCCCGCCGACGCGCGGCGGGCACGGACGGGCAGATCAGCCTTCCGCTCGGCGCCGGGCGAAGCGGGTGGGCCGGTCGCGCCACGGGGCGTCGGCCGGACGGGCCTTGGCCGCGCCGGTGAGCACCGCGTGGGCGGCCAGCACACCCGAGACGGTCGCGCCGTTCACCAGCTCACCCGAGAGCGCCATGGCGACGGCTTCGGCGAGCGGGAACTTCTTCACCACGAGGTCGGCCTCCTCCTCGCCGAGCACCTCGCGGTCCACTTCGGACAGACCGCGTGCGAGGAACACGCGCACGACCTCGTCGGTGAACCCGGGCGAGGCGGCCACGTCCACGAGCGTCGACCACTCGTCCGCCGCCAGCCCGACCTCCTCCACGAGCTCGCGCTTCGCCGCGTCGACGGGGTCCTCCCCCGGCTTGTCGATCAGGCCGGCCGGCAGCTCCCACAGCCGGTGCCCGAGCGGGTGCCGGTACTGGTGGACCATCGTGACCGCGGCATCGACACCACTGCCGTCGAGCGCCAGGATCGCGACGGCACCGAGGTGCTCCACGACCTCGCGCTTCGCCGTGCCGCCGCCGGGCATCACCACGTCGTCGACCCGCAGGCCGACGACGCGTCCGATGTGGACGACCTCGCTGCCGGCGACCGTGAACTCGTGCGTGCCGGGCTCGGTCACCGGGCCGCCACGGGCGCCTCGGCGAGCTCCACCGGCAGCCGCTCGGCGACCTTGCGGTCCACCACGGCCTTCACGAACGCGCTGAAGAGCGGGTGCGGCCGCGTCGGGCGGCTCTTGAGCTCCGGGTGCGCCTGCGTGCCGACGAAGAACGGGTGCACGTCGGCCGGCAGCTCCACGAACTCGACCAGGCGGTCGTCGGGCGAGGTGCCGGAGAAGACGAGCCCGGCGTCCGACAGCTGCTTGCGGTAGGTGTTGTTGACCTCGTAGCGGTGGCGGTGGCGCTCGGAGACCTCGGTGCTGCCGTACGCCTTCGCGACCTGCGAGCCCGGCTTGAGCTTCGCCGGGTACGCGCCCAGGCGCATCGTGCCGCCCATGTCCCGCTCGCCCGCGACCACGTCACGCTGGTCGGCCATCGTGGAGATCACCGGGTGCGTGGTGTTCTCGTCGAACTCCGCCGAGTTCGCGTCCTCGATGCCCGCCAGGTGCCGCGCGCCCTCGATGACCATGCACTGCAGGCCCAGGCACAGCCCGAGCAGCGGCACGCCGCGCGTGCGGGCGTACTCGATGGCGCCGACCTTGCCCTCGATGCCGCGGATGCCGAACCCGCCGGGGATCAGCACGCCGTCCACATCGGACAGCACCGAAGCGGCGCCCGACGCGGTCTGCGCGTCGTCCGAGGCGACCCACACGATCTCGACCTTGGCGCGGTGGGCGAACCCGCCCGCGCGCAGGGCCTCGGTGACCGACAGGTACGCGTCGGGCAGGTCGATGTACTTGCCCACCACGGCGATCCGCACCGTCTCGCTCGGGTTGTGCACCCGGTTGAGCAGGTCGCCCCACACCGTCCAGTCGACGTCGCGGAACGGCAGCCCCAGGCGGCGCACCACGTAGGCGTCGAGCGCCTCGCCGTGCAGCACCTTGGGGATGTCGTAGATCGAGCGCGCGTCCGGGCAGGCGATGACCGCCTCCGAGTCGACGTCGCACATCAGGCCGATCTTGCGCTTGAGGTCCTCGGGGATCTCCCGGTCGGCCCGGCAGACCAGCGCGTCGGGCTGGATGCCGATGTTGCGCAGCGCGGCCACGGAGTGCTGGGTCGGCTTGGTCTTGAGCTCACCCGACGGCGCCAGGTAGGGCACGAGCGACACGTGCAGGAAGAAGCAGTGGTCCCGCCCGACGTCGTGGCGCACCTGGCGGCACGCCTCGAGGAACGGCAGCGACTCGATGTCGCCGACCGTGCCGCCGACCTCGGTGATGACCACGTCCGGGGTGTTCCCGTGCTCGTCCGGACCGGCCGCGGCGGTGATGCGCGACTTGATCTCGTCCGTGATGTGCGGGATGACCTGGACCGTGTCGCCGAGGTACTCGCCGCGGCGTTCCTTGGCGATGACCTCCGAGTAGACCTGGCCGGTCGTGACGTTGGCCTTGCCGTCGAGGTCCCGGTCGAGGAACCGCTCGTAGTGCCCGATGTCGAGGTCCGTCTCCGCACCGTCGTCGGTGACGAACACCTCACCGTGCTGGAACGGGTTCATCGTCCCGGGGTCGACGTTGAGATAGGGGTCGAGCTTCTGCATCGTGACGCGAAGCCCGCGTGCGGTAAGGAGCTGGCCGAGGCTCGAGGCCGTCAATCCCTTACCGAGAGAGGAGGCGACGCCTCCGGTGACAAAGACAAACTTGGTAGCCCGCGACTGATGTCCCACGGGCCGCCAGCATATCGCACGCACGCCGATCCGCTCGTTCACGCCCGTTCCCGGCGCGGCGCCGATGACGCTGACCACCACGCTAGGCTTCGGTGCGTGACGGATGCGCACGAAAACCACTGGGCCGCGCCGGTCGCGGCGGCGGCACTCGACGCGCGGGTGCGCGTCCCGGGCTCGAAGTCGATCACGAACCGCGCCTACGTGCTGGCCGCGCTCGCGGGCGCGCCCACGCGGGTGCGCGTGCCGCTCGACTCGCGCGACACGCGGCTCATGCTCGGCGCGCTGGCCTCGCTGGGCGCCCGGTCGGAGGAGACCGCCGACGGGTTCCTCGTCCACCCGCTCGGCGCCACCGGCAGCAGCCACGGCGAGCCGGTCGAGGTCACGCTCGGCAACGCCGGCACCGTCGCCCGCTTCACGCCGGCGCTCGCCGCGCTCGGCGACTCCCCCGCGCTCTTCGACGGCGACGAGGCCATCCGCCGCCGCCCGATCGGCCCGCTGCTGACCGCGCTGCGCCGCCTCGGCGTGCGCATCGACGACGACGGCCGCGGTGCCCCGCCCTTCACCGTCCACGGCGACGGTGGCGTCCGCGGCGGCACGGTCGACCTCGACTCGTCGGCCTCGAGCCAGTTCCTCTCCGCGCTGCTGCTGGCCGGCCCGGCGTTCGATCGCGGCGTGACCGTGCGCCTGGTCGGCGACGCGCCGCCGAGCGAGCCGCACATCGCGATGACGCTCGACATGCTGCACCGCTTCGGCGCCACCGTGGAGCGCGAAGGCGCGGAGTTCCACGTCGCGCCGGCGAAGCTGTCGTGCCCCGAGTACGTCGTGGAGCCGGACCTGTCCACGGCCGCGCCCTTCGTGGCCGCCGCCGTGGCCGCGGGCGGCACCGTGCGCGTCGCGGGCTGGCCGAGCACCACGACCCAGCCGGGCGACTGGCTGCGCACCTTCCTGCCGGCGCTCGGCGCGTCGGTCCGGCTCGAGGACGGCGGCCTCGCCGTCACCGGCGGCTCGCACATCCCGGGCGTGGAGCTCGACCTGCACGAGGTCGGCGAGCTGACCCCGGTGGTCGCCGCGCTGCTCTGCTTCGCGGACGGCCCGTCGGTGATCAGCGGCGTCGCGCACCTGCGCGGCCACGAGACCGACCGCATCACCGCGCTCGCCACGGAGCTGTCCGCACTGGGCGGCGACGTGTCCGAAACGGACGACGGCCTGCGCATCACCCCGGCCCCGCTGCACGGCGGCGTCTTCCACACCTACGACGACCACCGCCTGGTCATGGCCGCGGCCGTGCTGGGCCTGCGCGTGCCCGGCATCCGCGTCGAAAACCCCGCGACGGTCGGGAAAACGTTCCCGGCATTCGTGGAGACGTGGACCGGGATGCTCGGGTCAGGTCGGTAGTCGGAGTGGCCTTCTCCCCAGCGGGCGGCTCCTACGCCTGAGCGGCGGCAGCAGCCGCCCGCTTGACCCCCAGGGGCGGCCGGCCCGTCAGCGCCTTGCTCCACGGCAGCCTCCGCAGCAGTTCGACGATCAGCAGCGTCAGCGCGACCGTGGCCGGGTAGACGACCACGGTCGTCCACGGCGCCCCCACGCCGTCGCCGACGAACGCGATCAAGGGGCTCAGCAGCGCCAGGGCGAGAGGGTGCGTGAGGAAGATCGCGAACGACCGGTCCACCGCCCACGACACCACACGGCCGGCGGGCCGGCCCGCCTCCGCCCAGCGCGTGCCCGCCAGGAACAGGCCCGCGATGGCCGCGACGCACCACGGCACGAGGTAGGGCCGGAACGCGTCGCTCGCCAGCTCCGGCCACAGTCCGTTGTGGACACTCACGAAGTAGCCCGTCTCGGCCACGGCGAGCGTCGCCACCAGCCCGCCGGCCACGAACCACCGGTGCCGCCGCACCCACGCCTGCACGGCCTCGAAGTGCACGGCCGCGACGGCGCCGAGCACCGAGTAGAACTGGTACGGCAGCAGCGTCGTGAAGAACCGGCTGACGGTCGAGTACTCCACGCCTTCGGGCGGGTAGCTCAGGAAACACGTGACCGCAATCTGCACCGCACCGGAGATCCCCAGCACGAGCCACGGCCGGCGCTCCAGCGTCCGCACCAGCTTCATCAGCATCGGGAACAGCAGGTACACCTGCAGCGTCACGAGCAGGAAGTACAGGTGGTACCACGCCGTGCCGTTCGCGATCTCGATGCCGAGCGCGCGCAGGGCCGCGGCGACGGAGCCGACAGGCTGCTCGGCGGTGAGCAGCGAATAGCCCCAGTACAGCACCGACCAGACCACGTACGGCACCGCGACCAGCGGCACCCGCCGGCGCCAGAACGCCACCGGCCGCGGCGGGCGCGAGCGGTAGGAGAACACGAGCACGAACGTCGTGAGCGCGAAGAACGCCTCGCGCGTGAGGTGCAGCGGCGCCTCCAGCGCGTCGGACACGACGTCCTGCGGGAAGGTCGTGGCCCCCAGCACGTGCATGAAAATCACCAGGGCGAAGGTGATCACGCGGTACAGGTCGAGCTGGTGGAGGTGGGCCGCCCGCGCCGGGGCCGCCGCGGGGGCGGGTGCGATCTCGGTCGTGGTCATCGTGCGGCCGGGCCCCCGGGTGCGGAGTGGATCATGCGACCACATTTGCCGCACTGCCTGTGAAGCAGCCATGAAGTGGCTGAGAACCCGCTTTACCGCAGGAAAACGGGCGTAGCGAAAATCACGTCCGTCCACGGACCGGGAACGCGTCCGCACCACGGTGGTACATACCGCTCCGAAATGGGCGTGCGGAGTCGACGCCCGCACGCGTAGCGTCCGACGACCATGGGCGATCGAGACGATCCGGCCGACGGCTGGTTTCCGGAAAGCGTGGCCGCGGGGTACGACGAGCCGGGTGGCGCGAACGCGCCCGAAGTGGTGACGCCGGCGGTGGATGTCCTCGAGGAGCTGGCCGACGGCCCCGTGCTCGAATTCGCCGTCGGGACCGGGCGGATCGCCGCCCCGCTGGCCGCGCGCGGCGTGCGGGTGAGCGGAATCGAGCTGAGCCGGGCCATGGCGGCGCGGATCGCGGGCAAGCCGGGCGGTGCCGCGGTCGACGTCACGATCGGCGACATGACGTCGACGCGGGTGGCGGGTGAGTTCTCGCTGGCGTACCTGGTGTTCAACACGATCGGCAACGTGACCACCCAGGACGGGCAGGTCGACGTCTTCCGCAACGCGGCCGCGCATCTGCGGCCGGGCGGGCTGTTCCTCGTCGAGGTGGGCCTGCCGGATCTGCGGCGCCTGCCGCCCGGGCAGGACACCGTCCCGTTCGCGGTGGTCCCCGGCCGCGAAGGCGCCGGCTACGTGGGGTTCGACCAGTACGACGTCGTGACGCAGGAGTTCACGTCGAACCACCTCACCGCGGCACCGGACGGAACGGGGCGGTTTCGCCGCATCCCCTTCCGGTACGTCTGGCCGGCCGAGCTGGACCTCATGGCGCGCATCGCCGGGATGAAGCCGAAGTACCGCTGGGCGGACTGGGATCGTTCCGAGCTCACGGCCGCCAGCACCAAACACGTGTCGGTCTGGGAAAAGCCCTGAAGCACTCCCGGCTCACCCGAGCTTCAGCCCCGTCAGCCAGGGCCGGAGTTTCTCGGGGTTGCGGATCACCCAGATGTGCTTGATCCGGCCGTCCGCGACGTCGAACGCGTACACCGTCTGCGTGATCCCGTCGCGCTGGGCCACGAGGCCGGGCTGGCCGTTGACGGTGCGTTCCGCCAGCGTGGTGGTGCCGAGCGCGCGGTGGGCGAGCTCGGCCCAGGCCCGCGCGATCCGCTCGGCGCCTTCGATGGGGTGCAGGAAGGTCAGGGCGCGGCCGCCGCCGTCGGCGGTCGCCGTGGCGTCGGGGTCGAGCAGGCCGATCAGGGCCGCGATGTCCTTGGCTTCCCACGCCTGCTTGAAGTCCCGCACGACGCTCGCGTGCCGGGCCGCCGGGCTCGCGGGCACCTGCGCCGCGCGGACGCGCCGGCGGGCCGAAGACGCCAGCTGCCGGCAGGCCGCGGGCGTGCGGCCGACGATCTCGGCGACTTCGCCGAACGTGTAGCGGAACACGTCGTGCAGGATGAACGCCACGCGCTCGGCCGGGGTCATCGACTCGAGCACGACGAGGAACGCCATGCCGACCGACTCGTCCAGCGTCACGTGGTCGGCCGGGTCGGCGCCGCCCGCCCGGCCGGGCCACTCCGCGGGCCCGGGCAGCGGCTCGGGGATCCACTCGCCGACGTAGGTCTCCCGCCGGGAGCGCGCCGAGCCGAGCAGGTTGAGGCAGATGCGGCTGGCGACCGTCGTCAGCCACGCGCCGGGAGACTCGACGGCGTCCTGCTGCTCCCGCGACAGCGCGTACCAGCGGGCGTAGGTCTCCTGCACGGCGTCCTCGGCTTCGGCCAGGGAGCCGAGCAGCCGGTAGGCGAGGTTGGTCAGGTGCCGGCGCTCGCTCATGATCGCGCTCAAGCCCGGCTCGGGCGGGGTGGTCGGGTTGGACATCGCGGCGCAGCTCCCTCAGTCTCGTCCTCAGCAGTACGACACGACAGCGCCCCCGAAGTGTGAGGCCGCTACCCCGCCTCACACTTCGGGGGCGTGAGTTGTCGAGCGGGTGAGACCCTCGACCGCCGGCAGGAGACACCATGACCACCTCGCTGTTCACCGCCCCCGCTTCCGCGCAGCGCCTGCAGCGCACGGCCACCGCGCTGACCGCGCACGGCTTCACCGTCGAGATCCTCGACGACGTCGCCGCGGCCCGCACCCGCGTCGCCGAGCTGGTCCCGGAGGGCGCCAGCGTACTCACCGCGGCCAGCGAAACGCTGCGTTTGTCCGGCATCGACGACGACCTCAACACCAGCGGGCGGTACGAGGCGATCAAGCCCCGCACCCTGGCCATGGACCGCGCCGCCGACGCCGACGACATCCGCCGGCTGCGCGCCAGCCCCGACTTCCTCGTGGGCAGCGCGGCCGCGGTCACCGAAACCGGCTCGCTCGTGATCGCCTCCGGCAGCGGCAGCCAGCTGCCCGCGTCCTCCGGCGGCGCCGCCCGCGCGATCTGGATCGTCGGCGCGCAGAAGATCGTGCCCGACCTGGACACCGCGCTGCGCCGCGTCGAAGACCACTGCCTCCCCCTGGAAAGCGAACGCGCCCTCGCCGCCTACGGCTGGCCCAGCGCCGTCAACCGGCTGCTGGTCCTCAACGCGGAACCCTTCCCGGGGCGCAGCACCATCGTGTTGCTCCGCGAAGCCATCGGGTTCTGAGACTCCGGTTCCCCGATTGACACCGGCACCGGGCGCCCAGCAGAATTCCCGTCGCCACAGCCGCACCGCCGCCCGGTTGCCGTGGGGATCCCTGGCGTCCCCGGGAGTTCGAAGGGCGAAACAGTGCGAAGGCAGTTACGCGTTCTCGGCGCGACCGTGCTCACCGCGGTCCTGGCGGTGGTCCCGCTGAGCGGCACGGCGGCAGCGCAGCCGGTGCCGCACACGATCGTGACGGACGGCAAGAAGCTGGCGCAGATCCGCGCCGAGCTGCGCGGCGGACACGCCACCCCGGCGCAGAAGGCCGCGCTCAAGACGGTGCTGGGCAAGGCCGACGAGGCGCTGACCGCCGGCCCGTGGTCGGTCATGGACAAGCCGACCACCCCGCCGAGCGGCGACAAGCACGACTACCAGAGCCAGGCGCCCTACCAGTGGGCCAGCCAGCCGAAGACACCCGACAATCCGCAGGGCTGCCCGTACGTGAACCGCGACGGCGAGCGCAACCCCGAGGCCGACGCGATCACCGACCACACCTACCGCATGGTGGCGTGGGACGCGATCTACTACCTCAGCACCGCCTGGTACTACACCGGCGACGCGAAGTACGCCCAGCGCGCAGCCCTCGACGTCCGCACGTGGTTCCTCGACCCGGCGACGCGGATGAACCCGAACATGACCTACTCGCAGATCGTGCCGTGCAAGAACACGATCAGCGGCACGGGGATCATCGACTCCACGCAGTCGTTCAGCCAGCTGCTCGACGCGTTCGCCCTGCTCGACTCCGGCGCACCCGGCTGGACCGGCCACGACCGCTCGGCGATCCGCGCGTGGCTCGGCCAGTACCTGACCTGGATGCAGACCAGCCCGCAGGCGAAGCTGGAACTGGCCGCGACCAACAACCACGGCACGTTCCTCGACATGCAGAACGCCACCATCGCCGCCTACCTCGGCAAGACCGCCGAGGCGCGCAAGATCGTGACCGACGCGCTGCACAAGCGGTTCCCGGTCCAGTTCGACGCCGACGGCAACCAGCCGCTCGAGCTCACGCGCACGATCTCGTGGCACTACGTGAACTTCAACCTCACGGCGTGGGGCCGGATGGCGGAGGTCGGGCACACCGTCGGCGTCGACGTGTGGGGCTACCGCGCGAGCAACGGCGTGACGCTGCGCAAGGTCGTCGACCGGCTCATCCCGGCGGCGCTGAACGGCGTTTCGTCCTGGCCGTACCCGCAGATCGCCCCGCTGGACCAGTCGATCGCCGCGGACATCTTCCACGCGGCCGCGGAGGAGGCCCACGACACCGATGCGGCGAAGGCGCTCAAGCAGATGCCGCTGCCCGCAGGCGGCGACACCTGGCCGGTGCGGGTCACCTGCTTCCCGCTTGACCCGCCGCTCAAGTGACGGGCCGACCTTCGGCGGGCTTTTCCGGACGAAACACCCGATAGTACCCACGGCCCGGAATTGGTCTAGTCCAAAGTATTGACTCTCCCTGTGCACTGGTTCACATTCTCTGGAACGGGCCGGTACCGCTCAGGCAGTGATCCACACGTCGCGTCGGTCCTCCGCGCACTCCCCGCGCGCGGAGGACCGTTCGCCTGCGCGAGGGAGAACCCATGCAGCACAAGGTATCCAGAAGAGCCGCGTGGCTCTCGGCCGCCGCGGCGGCCGTGGTCGTCGGCGGGCTCACGACACTGGCCGGCCCGCCTGCCGAAGGCGCGGCCGTCGCACCCGCGGCGAGCCGGCAGGCCGCCGCCTCGGGCGGGCTGCGCGTCGCCTACTACGACCAGTGGAGCATCTACCAGAACGCCTACTACCCGAAGAACGTCGACGCGCTCGCGGGCAACCTCGACTACCTGATCTACGACTTCGAGAACATCGATCCGACGAACCTCACCTGCTTCGAGGCCACGAAGGCGAGCGACCCCGATCCCGCCGGCGAGAACGACCCGAACGCCGGCGACGGAGCGGGCGACGCCTTCGCCGACTACCAGAAGTCCTTCGGGTCGGACATCAGCGTCGACGGCACGGCCGACGCGTTCGGCATGCCGATCGTCGGCAACTTCCACCAGCTGCAGGAGCTCAAGGCGCGCCACCCGAACCTCAAGGTGGTGCTCTCGCTCGGCGGCTGGACCTACTCGAAGTACTTCTCCGACGCCGCGGCCACCGACGCGTCGCGCAAGAAGCTCGTGAGCTCGTGCATCGACATGTTCATCAAGGGCAACCTGCCCTCGCAGGGCGGCTACGGCGGCCCCGGCACCGCGGCCGGCATCTTCGACGGCTTCGACATCGACTGGGAGTACCCCGGCTCCACCACGGGTCACCTCGGCAACCACGTCAGCGCGAACGACACGGCCAACTTCACCGCGCTGCTGAAGGAGTTCCGCACGGAACTCGACGCACTGGGCGGCAAGCACTACTCGCTGTCCGCCGCGCTGCCGGGCGGGCAGGACAAGATCGCGAAGCTGCAGACCGACAAAATCGGCCAGTACATGGACTTCGCCGATGCGATGACCTACGACATGCACGGTGCGTGGGACGCGACGGGGCCGACGAACTTCCAGGACCCGCTCTACGGTTCGCCGAACGACCCGTCGGGCACGATCCCGCCGGGCACCGAGAAGTACACGACCGACTCGGTGATCAAGGCCTACACCCAGGGATCCCCGGCCTACGGCATCCCCGGCGGCTTCCCGGCGAACAAGCTCACGCTCGGCATCCCGTTCTACTACCGCGGCTGGACGGGCGTGCCCGCCGGCGCCAACCACGGGCTGTACCAGTCGGCGTCCGGGCCTTCGGCCGGGAAGACGTTGAGCGGCAACGTGCCCGGCATCGCGATGTACAAGGAACTGAGCGGCATCGTCGACAACCCGGCGGACACGTTCTACGACCCGGCCACGCAGTCGGCCTGGTTCTACGACGGCACGAACTTCTACGGCGGCTCGTCGGCGCAGTCCATCAAGGCCCGCACCGATTACATCCACTGCACCGGCCTCGCCGGCGCGATGATGTTCTCGCTCTACGACCTGGACCCGAACGCGACGCTGTTCCACGACGTCGTCAACGGGCTGGCGAGCTCCACGGCCGGCTGCGGCACCACGCCGCCGACCACGCCCACTACCCCGACGACCCCCACCGCACCGACTACGCCGACTACGCCGACGACTCCGCCCACGACTCCGACCACGCCGGGCGGCGGCTCGTGCTCGGCGGCGGCGTGGAGTGCGACGCAGGCCTACACGGGCGGTGCGGTCGTCTCGTACAACGGGCACCAGTGGACGGCCAAGTGGTGGACGCAAGGCGATACCCCCGGCGGCAGCCAGAACGTGTGGACTGACAACGGGGTCTGCTCGCAAGGCGGCACCACCACGCCACCGGGTGGCAGCTGCCCGGCCGCGTGGAGCGCCACGCAGGCCTACAGCGGCGGCGCCACCGTGTCCTACAACGGGCACAAGTGGACCGCGAAGTGGTGGACGCAGGGCGACACCCCCGGCGGCAGCCAGAACGTGTGGGCCGACAGCGGCACCTGCTGAGCGCAAATCGGCGGCGGGTCCGGATCTCTCACCCTCCAAGAGATCCCGGCCCGCCGCCGACGTGCGTGGTGCTAGTTCCCGGCCGACGACCCGACGCCCGGCGCGGGGGCCTGGGCGTTGCCGCCGATGCCGTAGCGGCCGGAGCCGCCGTCGAGCTGCTCGCGCAGGGCCAGCAGCGTCGCGACGCGGCCGGCGGCGGAGTCGACGTTGTCCACAGTGGACAGGATCGAAGTCGCCGAGGTGTCGGCGCGCACCACGCCGATCGGGCCGGAGCCGTCGGCCGAGCCCGGGTCGCCGGCGAGCACCGTGCCCGCGCCGGAGCGGTCGAGCTGCGTCGCGAACCGCGCGATCGTGGCCGCGCGGTCGCCCGCGCCCTCGCCCGTCTGCTGCGCGCCGGTGAGCACGATCGCCAGCTGCGCCGGCTGCACACCCTGGCTGGGCTTCACGAAACCGCCGTCGGTGAGGCCACCGAGCGCCGCGGCCAGTTCGTCCCCTGTGGACTGCGGCTTCGCCGTGGACTTGTCCAGCAGCAGCACCGAACCGAGCAGCGCGCCGGCGAGCGTGCCGGAGTCACCCGCGGTCGGGAAGTGCGAACCGGCCGGCTGCAGGCGCGTGACGACGTCGCGCAACTGGTCGGCCTTCTCCGGGTCGGTGAACGCGTCGGTGAGCTGAAGCTCCCCCGTGACCGAGGCGCCGGACTGCTGCACGAGCTGCTTGATCGCGTCGCGGTCGGCCGGGCGCGCGTCCTCCGTGGTCACGAGCACCACCGTGCGCTTGTCGAGCGTGCCGGCCACGACCTTCGGGCCCATCGACCCGGCGAACGCGTCGGAGTCGGCCAGGCGCGCGTTGAGCGCGTTGCGCTGCGCCTCGAGGTCGGAGACCTGCGTGCCGAGGTCCTTCTTCTGGTCCGACAGGCCCGAGAGCAGCGAGCCGTTGAGCGCGGTGGAACCCAGGACCACGCCGACGGCCAGCGCGAGGAAGCACGCGGTGATGGAAACGATGTGGTACCGCAGGGAAATCACGTGAAGAGCCCCTTCACCCAGGTGGTGAACGTGGTCCAGGTGTGCTGGATCCAGTCCAGGTAGACGGAGCCGACGTCGGAGACCAGCAGCGCGGCGACCACCACGACGACGGCGGCGAGGACGAGCAGCGCGACGGCGCCCAGGGACACCCGGCTGCGGTGCAGTGTCGCGACGGCCTTGCCGTCGACCAGCTTCGTGCCCAGCTTGAGCCGGGTGAGGAACGTCGACGGGTTCGAACCCGACCGGCCGTGGTCGAGGAACTCCCGCAGCGTGGCCTGGAACCCGACGGTGACCACGAGGCTCGCGCCGTGGGCGTCGGCCAGGAGCAGCGCGAGGTCCTCGGAGTTGCCCGACGCGGGGAACGTGACCGCGCCGATGCCCAGGTCCTGGATCCGCTCGACACCGGGCGCGTGGCCGTCGGGCTGCGCGGGCACCACGACCTCGGCGCCGCTGCGCAGGGTCGCGGTGCCGATGCCGGTCGGGTCGCCCACGATCACGTCGGGCGTGTGGCCCTGCGCGCGCAGCGTGTCGGCCCCCGCGTCGACGCCGACGAGCACCGGCCGGTGCTCCCCGATGTACTTCTTGAGCCGCTTGAGGTCCTCGGCGTGGCCGTTGCCACCCGCGACCACCAGCACGTGGCGGTCGCGCATCGGCAGCCGCAGCTCGGGCACGCCGACCCCGTCGAGGATCAGCGTGCGCTCCCGGCGGAGGAACTCGATGGTGTTGGCCGAGAACGCCTCCAGCTGCGTCGACATCCCGGCCTTGGCCTCGATCATCTGGTCGGCGACGCTCTCGGGCGTCTGCTCGTCGCCGGAGGCGATCTGCCGCTCCCCGATGTAGACGCCGCCTTCGTGCACGCGCAGCTTCGTGCCGTCCTTGACCGTGCGCAGCAGCTCGCCGCCGACCGAGTCGACGAGCGGGATGCCCGCGGCCAGCAGGATCTCCGGGCCCAGGTTCGGGAACCGGCCGGAGATCGACGGCGAAGCGTTCACCACGGCGGCGACCTCGGCCTCCACCAGCGCGTCGGCCGTCGCGCGGTCGAGGTCGAGCTGGTCGAGCACCGCCACGTCGCCGGCGCTGACGCGGCGCAGCAGCTCCCGGGTGCGGCGGTCGACCCGCGCGACGCCGGTGATGCCGGGGAGGGCTTCGTGGTTTCGCGCGAGCAGACCGGTGAGCTTCATGTGGCTGATGGTGACAAATTTGTGGGTGGGACGAGCGCCGACGCGCCGAAGGGGACGTGACTCATTGTGGTGAGCCGTGTCGCCGTGAGCGTCCGTTCAGGGTTGGATGGTGGGTTCCGCCGGGGCGAACGAGAGGTTCAGCCAAGGACTGGCGGGATCTTGAAGCAGCAGGTGATGGACTCGCACGGCCGAGGTGTACTCCTCGCCGAACTCCTCCTCGTCCAGGGCGAGGGCCCGGCCCATGACGTAGCTCGCCGACAGCTCGGCCCATGACTGGTGGTAGCGACGCGCCACCGCGCCCGCCTCGAGCACCATCAGCTCGGCCGTGAGCGGATCGCAGTGACCCACCGCCAGGCCCCAGCGCGCCATCGCCACCGCACGGGCGACGTCCCACCCGATCGTGGTGCCGACGACGCCGGAGGGTGGCAGCAGCCCGTCGGCTCGGAAGCGCTGTTCGTACCGCACGACGCGGCGCAGGACGTCGGTGAGGGCGGGCGCCTGGTCCTGCGCGCCGTTGTCCGCGCACCAGCGCACCACGAGCTCGGCCCAGGACCACGGGTCGAGCCCCGCGCCGTAGCGGGCGCGCAGCACGAGAACCAGGTTGCCCGGCGTGAGCGTGTAGCCGGGGCCGACGAGGTCGTTCATCGCCGCTCGCCAGCCGGCCGCGTCGGAGACACCCCACCAGTCGCGCAGGCCGCGGACCTCGGCGACGAAGTCGTGGTAGCGGGCGTCGAGCACGTTCCACGGTTCGGCCGTGAGCACGGCCTGGTGCGCGCCGCAGGCGAGCGCGTGGGCCAGCGGGCCGTCGAAGTGCCCGTAGCGCGCGGTGTTGAGCCGTTCGACCTGCTGCTCGACCGCCGTGACGCGGTGCGGGTTCGCGTCGAGCCACGGCAGCACGGCCGAACCGGGTACGCGCCACTCGCCGAGGGTGCCGGCGTTGAACACCACCTGCTCGTCGGCGTCGACCCCGTGCAGCGCCCAGTCGAGATCACCGCTGAGGAACACCACGTCGGCGCCGAGGTCGGGCAGCGCGCCGCGCGTGAACAACCGCAGCGAACGCTCGCGGCAGCAGGCTTTGGCCGACGACCAGCCCTGCTCGCCGGCGAGCTTCTCCGCGTCTTCCCGGAGCATCGGCACGAACAGCTCTTCGTCGCCGAGCAGCCCGAGGAACCGGTCGAGATCGCCGTCGCGCCGAGCGCGGGCGAGCTCCGCCTCGACGTCGGCCACCGCGGCCCAGATCATGGAGTGTGGTCAGCCCTTCTTGGCGCGCTTGCGTTTCGGCTCGGCGGCGGCCTTGTCCTTCTCCGCCACGGCGAGCAGCTCCTCGGCGTGGGCGCGGCCGGTCTCCGTGCCGTCCATGCCGGCGAGCATGCGCGCCAGCTCCTTCACGCGATCAGGCTGCTTCAGCGTCTTCACACCGCTTCGCGTGACACCGCCGCTCGTGCCCTTGTCCACCACGAGGTGCTGGTCGGCGAAGGCCGCGACCTGCGGCAGGTGCGTCACCACGAGCACCTGGTGCGTGCGCGCGAGCCGGGACAGCCGGCGGCCGATCTCGACCGCCGCGCGCCCGCCGACGCCGGCGTCGACCTCGTCGAACACCAGCGTCTGCACGGTGTCGGCGTGGGCGAGGACCACCTCGATGGCCAGCATCACGCGCGAGAGCTCACCGCCGGAGGCCGCCTTGTGCACCGGCAGCGGCGGCGCGCCGTTGTGGGCGCGCAGGAGCAGCTCGACCTCGTCGATGCCGTCGGAGCCCGCGTGGACCGCGTGGCCGTCGATCGCGAGCGCCTGGCGGTCGCCGTGCTCGGCCGGCTTCTGCTCGACGGTGATCTCCAGCTCCGCCTGCCCCATCGCGAGGCCGGACAGCTCCTTGGTGATCGCCGACGCCAGCTCGGCCGCGGCCTTGCCGCGCGCCGCCGACACCGCGGTGGCGTGGTCGCCCAGTTTCACGGCGAGCTCGTCGCGGCGGCGGGCCAGCTCGGCGAGCGCCTCCTCGGAGGTGTCCATCGACTCGAGCCGGCGGCGGGCGTCGTCGGCCCAGGCCAGCACGCCGTCGACGTCGGCCGCGTACTTGCGCGTGAGCCGCTTGAGGTCGGCCTGGCGCGCCAGCACCTGCTCCAGCAGCGCCGGGTCGGCGTCGAGGCCCTCGATGTACCCGCCCAGCTCCGCGCCGACGTCGGTGAGCAGCATCGACGCTTCTTCCAGCCGCGGCACGAGCTCCCGCAGCGCCGCGTCCTCGGCCGAGGCCAGGCGCCGCAGGGCTTCGCCGACGAGGCCGAGCGCACCGGGCGCGTCGGGGTCGCCGTCCTGCGAACCCGACACCGCGACGTGCGCCTCGGTCGCCGAAGCGCGCAGCTCGTCGACGGCCATCAGCCGCTTGATCTGCTCGGTGAGCTCCACGTCCTCGCCCGGCTGGGGCGCGACGGCGTCGATCTCGGTCAGACCGTGCTTGAGCAGGTCGGCCTGCTGCGCCATCTCACGCGAACGGGTGGACCGCTCGGTGAGCTCGCCGATGACCGCCAGCCACTCCTCACGCACCTCGCGGTAGGCGGCGAGCGGCTCGCCGACCGCGGGGCCCGCGAACCGGTCGATCACCGCGCGCTGCTCGCTCGGGCGCAGCAGCCGCAGCTGGTCGTTCTGCCCGTGCACGGCGATCACCTGCTCGGACAGGTCCGCCAGCACGCCGACCGGCACGGACCGGCCGCCCAGGTGGGCTCTCGACCGCCCGTCGACGGTCACCGAGCGCAGTGCGATCACGCTGCCGTCCTCGTCGATGTCCGCGCCCGCATCGGTGACGATGCGGCTCGCGGTGTCGGCCTTGTCGAGGGTGAAGCGCCCCTCGACGAAGGCCTTGAGCATTCCGTTCCGGACCTTGGACGCTTCGGCCCGCCCACCGGAGAGCAGGTGCAGCCCGGTCACGACCATGGTCTTCCCGGCGCCCGTCTCACCGGTCACGACGGTGAAACCCGGGTGCAGTTCCAGCAGGGCGTCCTCGATGACTCCGAGGCCCTGGATGCGCATCTCGGCCAGCACGACGCCTACGGTAGCCGCCCCCACCGACCTTCCGTGCGCTCGACCGGTGCTAAACGTTCTTTTCCCTGGTCGAACACCTGTGCGGACGGATGGGCCCGGGCGTGTCACCGGTCACCTCGCGCACCCACACCCGGTCAGACCGAGCGGCCGCCGGTGCGCCGTTCCCGCCAGCTGCGCACCGGGAGGCCGAACTTGTGCACCAGCCGGTCGGTGAACACGCCGTCCCACAGCCGCACGAGCCGCACCGGGCGGCGGCCGCAGACGACGCGCACGCGCGAGCCCGGCGGCATGTCGAAGCTGCGCAGGCCGTCGCAGGTCAGGACGGCGCTCGGGCCCGCCGGGTCGATGCCGACGGTGATCACCGAGTCGGGTGAGACCACGAGCGGGCGCGAGAACAGGGCGTGGGCGTTGCTGGGCACCACGAGCAGCGCCTCGACGTCGGGCCACATGATCGGGCCGCCGGCGGAGAAGGCGTACGCGGTGGAGCCGGTCGGTGTCGCGCACAGCACGCCGTCGCAGCCGAAGGACGAGACCGGGCGGCCGTCGACCTCGATCAGCGCGTCGAGCACGCGTTCACGCGAGAACTTCTCGACGCTGGCCTCGTTGAGGGCCCACGTGCGGTAGAGCTCGACGCCGCCGTGGGTGACGGTGACGTCGATCGTCATCCGCTCCTCGACCTGGTACTCGCGGTCGACCACGCGCTGCACGGCGTCGGCGAGCGCGTCGGAGTCGGCCTCGGCCAGGAAGCCGACGCGGCCCAGGTTCACCCCCAGCACCGGCACTCCCGCGGGCCGCGCGAGCTCGGCCGCGCGCAGCAGCGTGCCGTCACCGCCGAGCACGAACACGAGCTCGGCCCCGCGCGCGGGGTCGTCCTGCGGCGCGACGACAGTGCAGGGCATGTCCATGCAGCCGTCGGGGTCGATGAGCTGACGCACGTCTTCGTCGGTCACGCGCAGCCGGATCCCGGCCTTCGTGAACCGCGCGGACACCTCGCGTGCGGCCTCCCGCGTGTGGTCCCGGTCCGGGTGCGCCACGAGAAGCACTTCACGTTCGCTGGTCACTGGGGTCCTTCCTGGACGGCGGCCCGCACGAGCCGCTCGACACCGTCCACAGTGCCATCGGCGGCCCCGGGCTCGCCCGGATCTTGACGCCGAAGATCCCGGCGCAGCCACACGAAGTACTCGACGTTGCCGGAGGGGCCGGGCAGCGGGCTCGCGACCACTCCGCGCAGCGCGAGCCCCAGCTTCGCGGCTTCGGCGATGACGTCGAGAACGGACTGCACGCGCAGCTCCGGGTCGCGGACCACGCCGCCGCTGCCGAGGCGGTCCTTGCCGACCTCGAACTGCGGCTTGACCATGGGCACGAGGTCGGCGCCTTCGCGCGCGCACTCGGCGAGCGCGGGCAGCACGAGCTTGAGTGAGATGAAGGACAGGTCGCCGACGACGAGGTCGACCTGGCCACCGAGCGTCTCCGGTGTCAGGTTGCGCACGTTCGTGCGGTCGAGCACGACCACGCGTTCGTCGGTCCGCAGCCGCCAGTCGAGCAGGCCGCGGCCCACGTCGGCGGCGATCACGGTGGCCGCGCCGTTGCGGAGCAGCACGTCGGTGAACCCGCCGGTGGACGCGCCCGCGTCGAGGCAGCGGCGGCCCTCGACCGTGAGGCCTTCGGGACCGAACTTCTCCAGCGCGCCCAGGAGTTTGTGCGCGCCGCGCGAAGCCCAGCCGGGGTCGTCCTCGTCCTTCACCACGATGGGCGCGTCGGACTCGACGCCGGTGGCGGGTTTGGACGCGACCATGCCGCGCACGGACACCTTGCCGCCGGTGATCAGTGCCGACGCCTGTTCCCGCGAGCGGGCGAGGCCGCGGCGGACCAGCTCCGCGTCGAGGCGGGCCCGTTTGGGCACGCCGGTCAGACCCTGTCGATGCTGGACAGGGCCACGGTGAGCTCGGTGTGCACGGCTTCGAACCGGTCGACGTGCTCGGAGAGCGGCACCGAGTTCAGGTCGTCGAGGCCCGCCACGGCTTCCTCGATCCCCGCGCGGGGATCGATCTGCTGCGGGCCGGGTCCGGGTACCGGCGGAGGGCCCGGGACGGGCCGCGGGACGTTCGGGTGCACGAGCTCAAACTACCAGTCAGGCCAGGCGCAGCCCGGTCAGCGCCGCCTCGGCCGCGTCGCCTTCGGCCCGGACCTCGGTCACGCCGCTCGCCCACGCCGCGTGGCACAGCGCGCGCAGCAGGTCGAGGGCGTCGCCGCTGCCGCGGACGGTCAGCACCTCGCCCGGCACGATCTCCCAGCCCGGCCGGGGACCGATCTTCAGGTCCTCGGCGCGTTGCGTGAGCGCGGTCAGGTCGGCGGCCAGGTGCGTCGGTCGTTCCGCCGGGATCGCGGTCAGGAGACCGGCGGGCGTCGCGACGCCGGAGAGCACCGCGAGCACGTCCATGCCCGCGGCGACGGCTCCGGCGATGTCGGTGTCGAGCCGGTCGCCCACGACGAGCGGCCGGCTCGAGCCGGCCGACTTCGCGGCCGTCTCGAACAGCAGTGGCTGCGGCTTGCCCGCGACGACCGGTTCGGTGTCGGTGGCCGTGCGCAGCGCGGCGACCATGGAACCGTTGCCCGGCAACAGGCCCCGCTCGGTGGGCAGGGTCGCGTCGACGTTGCACGCGACCCACAGCGCGCCCGCGCGGATGGCCAGCGCCGCCTCGGCGAGGTCGGCCCACCCGGTCTCCGGCGAGTGCCCCTGCACGACGGCTTGGACGTCGCCGTTCTTCCGCGTCGTGCCCAGCCCGGCCGCTTCCACCTGGGCGGCCAGCGAGTCCGTACCCACGACCAGCACGCGCGCGCCGGCGGGCAGGCGCTCGCCGAGCACCGCGGCGGCGGCCTGGGCGCTCGTGTGCACCTCGTCGACGGCCGCGTCGAGACCCAGCTCCCGGAGGTGCGCCACCACGTCGGCCGGCGCTTTGGACGCGTTGTTCGTGACGTACCGGACGGCCGCCCCGTGCTCCCGCACGGCCGCGACCGCCTCCGGCGCGCCCTCGATCACCTGCGAGCCGTGGTACACGGTGCCGTCCAGGTCGAACAGCACCGCGTCGTAGCCCGCGAGGAGCGCGTCACTCATTCGACAGCTCCGCGGCCCGCTCGGCGGCATCGGTGTCGTCTTCGTTGTCGGCCTCGGCGGCGTTGAGGAACCAGCGCACGGCCTCGTCCTTGCGACCGGCGGCCACCAGGTTGTCGGCGTACGCGTAGAAGAGACGCGCACTCCACGGGTCCCGCTTGCTCGGCACCAGGTCCGGCCCCTGCAGCGAGACGACCGAAGCGTCCACCTGCCCGAGGTCCCGCCGCGCCCCGGCCGCGACGATCGCGAGCTCGACCTGCGTCGCCTTCGACAGCTTCGCCGTGTCAGTCTCCTTCGCCAGGTCCAGCGCCCGCTCCGGCCGGCCCAGGGCCCGCTCGGAGTCGGCGATGATGGCGATGTGCTCGTCGCTGCGCGTCATGCGGCGGACGGCCCGCAGCTCCGACAGGGCCTCCTGCCAGTTGCCCGCGTGGTAGGCCGCCAGCCCCATCGCCTCCCGCACGATCGGCACGCGCGAGGCCTTCAGCTTCGCGTACTTCGCGTGCTCCAGCGCCGCCTCCGGGTCGACGTCGATCAGCCCGCCCGCCGCGACCAGGTGCTTGCCGACGGTCTCGGCCAGCCCCTTCGGCAACGTCCGCAGCTCACGCCGCACCTCTTCGTCCAGATCGGAGTACTCGATACCCTCCGGCAGCTCCGGCGCTTCGAGCAGCTCCCTCGCCAGCGCCGCGTCGTCCAGCGCCTCGGCGCCGGCCCGCGTGCCGCCGCGCACCGGACGGTCATCCCGCCGCGGCCGCGAGTCGCGGCCACCGCGCGCGTCCCGGTCGTCCCGACGGGGCCGGTCGTCGCGGCGGTTGTCTCGGCTGTCCCGGCCTTCGCGGAAGTCACGACGGGGCCGGTCGCTGCCGCTGCCACGGTCACCGCGGTCGTCACGGTCCCGCTGGGGACGCTCGTCGCGGCCACGGTCACCGCGGTCGTCACGAGAGGACCGCTCGCCACGATCGCCACCGGTTCGGCTGTCGTCGGAAGAGTCGCCGCGAGAGGACCGCTCGTCGTCGTCGCCGTCGCCGGGCGTGGTGCCGTCGCCAGTGTCGCGGCTGTCGTCGCCCGCGCGGTTGTCACGAGAGGACCGCTCGTCGCGATCGTCTCCCGAGTTGTCGCCGTCGCGCTCTTCGCGAGCGGACCGCTCGCCACCGTTGCTGCCACGGTCTTCACGCGAAGCGTCCTCACGGGTGTCGCGGTCGCCGTTGGCGTCGTCTCGGTTGTCGCGAGTGGACCGATCGCCGTCGGGATCGGCCGAGTCGGTCTGCGACCTTGCAGCGTCGCGGGAAGCCGGCTCTTCGCGGTCGGCGGTGTCGTCCGCGCCGGCGTCGGCCGTCGCGTCCGGGCGCTCGCCGCGGCCGGTGTCGCCGGGCTTCGAGAAGTCGTCGCGGTCGGCGGTGTCGCCGGCGACGAAACCGTCGTCGGTGATGTCGAAGTCGTCGTCGGCGGCGCTGTGGGTGTCGGCGCGGTCGAAGCCGCGCGAGTCGCCCGAGTCGCGGCGGAAGCCTCCGCGGTCGTCGCGGTTGACGGAGCCGCGGGTGTCGCGCGGGCCGTTGTCGCGGCGGTCGGAGCCGTGCGAAGCGCCCCGGTCGTCACGGCGGTCGGAGCCGCCCCGGTACCCGCCGCGGTCGTCCTTACGGAAGCCGCCGCCGGAGCCGCGTTCGTTGCGGAAGCCGCCGCGGTCGTCACGGTCCTTGCGGAAGCCGGAGCCACCACGGTCGTCGCGCGAGCCACCGCTGCGGAAGCCGCGGTCGTCACGGTCCTTCTGGAAGCCACCCGGCCGGCGGTCGTCGCGCGACCCACCGGTGCGCGGACCGCGGTCGTCGCGGTCGCCCCGGTAACCGCCCGAGGTGCCGCGGTTGTCCCGGTCACCCCGGTAACCACCCGAGCCGCCGCGATCATCGCGGTCGCCCCGGTAGCCACCGGAGCTGCTGCCGCCGCGGTCGCTGCGGAAGCCGGAGCCGCCGCTGCCGCGGTCGTTCCGGTACCCATCCGAGCTGCCACCAGTGCGGTCGCCGCGGTAACCACCGGTGCTACCGCCACTGCGGAAGCCGGAGCCACCGCGATCGTCGCGCGAGCCACCGGAGCTGCCACCCCGGTAACCCGAGCCACCACGATCGTCACGCGACCCACCCGAGTTGGTGCCCCGGTAACCCGAGCCACCACGGTCGTCACGCGAGCCCGAACCGCTGCCGCCGCGGTAACCACCGCGGTCGTCACGCGAGCCACCCGAACTGCCGCCCCGATAACCAGAGCCGCCCCGGTCGTCACGGAAACCGGAGCCGCCGCGGTCCTTGCGGAAACCGCCGGAATTGCGGTCGTCGCGGTCGTTGCGGAAACCGCCGCCGCGATTGTCGCGGTCGCCGCGGAAACCGCGGTCGTCGCCGCCCGAATCGCGGTTGGGGCGGTATCCGCCAGAACCCCGGTCGTCACGGAAGCCGCCGCGGTTGTCGCGGGGAGCGCCGGCGCCACGGGAATCGCGGAAGCCGCCGCCGGAGCGGTTGTCGTTGCGGAAGCCACCGGTCGAGCCGCTCGAACCGCGGTCTTCCCAGCGACGCCCGGACGCCGACTTGCCCTGCGGCCGGCCGGAGCGGTTGTCGTAGCTGCCGCGCGAGCCGCGGTCGTCGGAACCGCCGCGCGGGCCGCCCTCGCGGTTGCCGGCGTAGCCGCCGCTGCGCTGGTCACGGGAGCTGTCGCCGCCCGAGGGCCGGCCCTGGTACCCACCGCCGCGCGCACCGCGGTCGTCCCGCCGGGGGCGTCCCTGGTAGCCGCCGTCACGCCCGCCACGGTCCTGCCGCGCGCCACGCCGGTCTCCCCGGGGCGCGTCCGACCGGTTGCCGCGGGAGCCCTGGTCGCGGCGAGCCGACCGGCCGGACCCATCATCCTCTGAGTCACGTCGACCGAACTCGGACACCTGGCCTCCTGCCATAGAAAAATCTTGTGTTCTCACGGGCCACCCGCTACGGGGGCCGACTGACCATCCTACGGGGCCGTACGGAGCACCCCGCGCGCGCATGGCGCTCCGTCACGGGCACCACACAGCACGCCACATAGAGATAGGCCCCGGGAGAACCGCTTTCGCGTTCTCAACCGGGGCCTAACCCTTACTTTTAGTTCGGCGGCGTCCTACTCTCCCACAACCCTTCGGTTGCAGTACCATCGGCGCTACCAGGCTTAGCTTCCGGGTTCGGAATGGGACCGGGC
>NZ_JBEYSJ010000045.1:0-75888 GCF_040704195.1 Amycolatopsis sp. NPDC047767 | reverse complement strand
GACGCGGCCGAGGACCTCGTCCGTCCACTTCAGACGCGGCCGGTGCGGGTGGACCGCGAGACGCTGACGCTGGGCTACGCCGGCGTCTACTCCAGTTTCCTCCTCCACGCCGAACGCGTCGCCGGCCGCTACGACCTCGACGTCCGCGCGATCCTGCTCGAAGCCGGCAAGCGCGGCCTCGTCGGCGGCCAGGAAGACATGCTGGTCGACGTCGCGCTCGACCTCGTGGCCACGCGAGAGGCGGCCCCGGCGTGATCGAGGAGTTCGCGACGCGGCTCGACGAAGCCGCCACCACCCGCAAGCCGTGTGCGCAGCTGTCCACGGACCACGAGCTGTCGCTGGACGACGCCTACGCCGTGCAGCGCGAGCTGGTCGAACGCCGCCTCGCCCGAGGCGAGCGCCACTTCGGGGTCAAGCTCGGCTTCACCAGCAAGGCCAAGGCCGCGCAGATGGGGGTCGACGACGTCATCATCGGCCGCCTCACCTCGGGCATGGTCCTGGCCGACGGCGACGAGCTCGACCTGAACACCCTCATCCACCCGCGTGCCGAGCCGGAGGTCGCGTTCCGGATCGGCCGCGACGTCGAGCCCGGCGAGGTGCCCGGCCCGGACCTCGTGGACGCGGTCGCCCCTGCGATCGAGGTGATCGACTCCCGCTACCGCGACTTCAAGTTCTCGCTGGCCGACGTGGTCGCCGACAACACCTCGGCCGCCGCCGTCGTCCTCGGGCAGTGGCAGCCGCTCGCAGCCGGGCTCGACAACCGCGGCGTGGTGTTCGAAGTGGACGGACGCATCGCCGGCGCCGGCTCGACCGCCGCCATCCTCGGCGACCCGCTGCGCGCGATCCCCGCCGCCTTCCGCATGGCCCAGCGCTACGGCCTCCCGCTCGCCGCGGGCACAGTCCTGCTGGCCGGCGCGGCCACCCCCGCGGTGGCGCTCGAAGCCGGCACCCACGTCAGCGCCACCGTCTCCGGCCTCGGCCGGGCCCGCTTCTCCGTCGCACTGCAGGGAGCACCCCGATGACCGAAGCCAAAACGCTCGCGGACAAGGCCAAACCCCGCGGCCGCTTCCCACACCTCAAACGCGCCGGCGACCTCGTGTTCGTCTCGGGCACGAGCAGCCGCCTGCCGGACAACACGTTCGCCGGGGCCGAGGCCGACGAGTTCGGCACCACGACGCTCGACATCCGCGTGCAGACCGCCGCCGTGCTGGACAACATCGACGACATCCTCGGTTCCGTCGGCGCGAGCCTCGACGACGTCGTGCAGGTGACCAGCTACCTGGTCAGCATGAACGACTTCGGTGGCTACAACGAGGTCTACGGCCGCTACTTCGACGAGAACGGTCCGACGCGCACCACGGTCGCCGTGCACCAGCTGCCGCACCCGCACCTGCTCATCGAGATCCAGGCCGTCGCCCACGTGCCGCGTGAATCCAGTGGAGGGAACTGAAATGACCGACATCAACCCCGTTTTCAACTTCGCCGCGTGGGTCGAGGAACACCAGCACCTGCTCAAGCCGCCGGTCAACAACAAGCAGATGTGGGAACGCACGGGCGACTTCATCGTGCAGGTCGTCGGCGGGCCCAACCAGCGCACCGACTTCCACGTCGACCCGTACGAGGAGTGGTTCTACCAGGTCAAGGGCAACATGCACGTGAACGTGATGACCGACGAGGGACAGCAGACCGTCCACGTGCGCGAGGGTGACATGTGGCTGCTGCCCGGCAACGTGCCCCATTCGCCGCAGCGCCCCGAGGCCGGCTCGATCGGTGTCGTGATCGAGCGCGTCCGCGAAGAGGGCACGCTGGAGAAGTTCCAGTGGTACTGCCTCAACTGCGAACACCTCGTGCACGAGGTCGAACTGCAGGTGCGTGACATCGTCGAGGACCTGCCGCCGGTGTTCGAGCAGTTCTACGAAGACGAGTCCCTGCGCAAGTGCGCCAACTGCGGCACGGTGCACCCCGGAAGGTCCGCGCTCTGATGCCCCAGGTGATCGACGTCCACACACACTTCGTCCCGCGCGGCTGGCCGGCGCTGGGCGACGGCCCGGTCGAGGAGAGCACGCTGCCGTGGCTGCGCGTCGAGAACGAGCGCGAGGCGACCATCATGGTCGGCTCGCGCGAGTTCCGGCGCGTCCTCGCCAACTGCTGGGACGCGGGCGAGCGGCTGCGTGAGATGGGCGAAGACCAGGTCGACGTGCAGGTCGTGTCGCCGACGCCGGTGTTCTTCTCCTACGACCGCACGCCCGCCGAGGCCGTGCGGATCGCGAAGGTCTTCAACGACCTCGCGCTGGAGATCTGCGAACCGGCGTCCGGACGGCTGCTGCCGTTCTGCCAGGTTCCGTTGCAGGACCCGGATCTCGCGTGCGAGGAGCTCGACCGGTGCCTCGCCGCCGGCCACCGCGGCGTCGAGATCGGCAACCACGTGGGCGACCGCGACCTCGACGACGCCGGCATCGTCACGTTCCTGCAGCACTGCGCGGCCAAGGGCGTGCCGGTGTTCGTGCACCCGTGGGACATGCCGAGCTCGCCGCGGCTGAGCCGCTGGATGTCGCAGTGGCTCACGGGGATGCCGGCGGAGACGCACCTTTCGCTGCTGGCCATGATCCTCGGCGGCGTGTTCGACCAGGTGCCCGAGACGCTCAAGATCTGCTTCGCCCACGGCGGCGGCTCGTTCGCGTTCTGGCTCGGCCGGCTCGAAAACGCCTGGCACGAGCGCCACGACGTGATCGGCGGCTCCGCCAACCCGCCGTCGAGCTACCTCGGCCGGTTCTCCGTGGACAGCGTGGTGTTCGACCCGTCGGCGCTGCGGCTGCTGGTCGACGTCGTCGGCGTGGAGAACATCCTGCTCGGCAGCGACTACCCGTACCCGCTGGGCGAACGGCCGGTGGGCCAGGTGGTGCGCAAAGCACAGTTCCTGTCCGAAGCCGAACGCGGCCTGTTGCTCGGTGGCAACGCCGCGCGGTTCCTCTCCCTGCCCGAGGAGGTCACGACATGACCGCGTACAACTCCTACCTCAAGGCCGACGTCCTGCACACCCTGCAGGAGCCGGTGACCGACCTGGAGGGCGAGCGGTCGTTCCTCGTGGTGTGCCAGGTGCAGGAGCTGTACTTCGGCCTGATCACCACGGAGCTGCGCTTCGCCGCGCAGCACTTCCGGGACGGCGAGACCCCGTCGGCCGCGGCGGCCCTGCGCCGGGCGGCGGACCACTTCGCGGGGCTGAACGCGTCGTGGAAGTCGCTGGAGTGGATGACCGTCGGCGACTTCCTGCCGATCAAGAACGGCCTCGGGTCCGTGCACGGCAAGTCTTCGTCGCTGCAGTCGTGGAAGTACCGCGAGCTGGTGTTCCTGCTGGGCATCCGCCCGCACGCGCTGGCCGACCCCGTGTCGTCGATGCCGGACGAGCACTCGTCGCTGCTGACGACCCTGCGCGAGCCGAGCGTCTACGACGAGGCGCTGGCGCTGCTGAGCCGGCGTGGACTGTCCATTCCGGACTCGGTCGTGAAGCGTGACCCGCAGGAGGAACACGAGTCGCACCCCGACGTGGTGCGCGCGTGGACCACGGTCTTCTACGGCGGCGACCCCGCGCTCGTGGACCTGCGGTTCTGCGGCGAGGCCCTGATGAAGATCGCGGAGGGCTACGCCGAGTACAAGCACCTGCACCTCGTGGCCACGCGCCGCACGTTCGGCCACCGGCCCGGCTACTACGGCTCCAGCGGCCTCGACTGGCTGGTGCAGACGGTGGTCGAGGTGCCGTTCCCCGAGCTGTGGTCGATGGACCCGGAAGAATCGTGACGGGAGAAAACCCTTGTCGGACTTGACGATCCTCGCGCTGTCCGGAAGCCTGCGCAAGGATTCCCTGAACGCGCGCCTGCTCATGGCGGTCACGCAGCTCGCGCCGCCCGAGCTCTCCTTCGACGTCTTCGGTGACCTGGCGGCGATCCCGCCGTTCAACGAGGACGAAGAACACCCGGCCCCGCCGGCCGTCGCGCAGCTGCGCCACCGGATCCGCACGGCCGACGGGGTGCTCATCGCCACCCCGGAGTACAACGCGGCCATGCCCGGCGTGCTGAAGAACGCGCTGGACTGGCTTTCCCGCCCCGTCGACGAAGGTCCGGCGCTGGGCCGCAAGCCCGTCGCGATCATCGGGGCTTCGCAGGGGCCGCTGGGCACCATTCGCGCGCAGCTGAACCTGCGTTCGGTGCTGCACAAGATGAACGCCGACGTGGTCGGCCAGCCCGAGTTCGTGCTGCCCCACGCCCACCAGGCGCTCGCCGACGGCGAGCTGCCGGAGGGTTCGCCGTCGTCGGCGATCCTCACCGCCGTGGTCGACGGCCTGGTCGACCTGATCGAACACCGCCGCGCCCTGGCCTCGCTTGGCCGGTGAAGCGCTTTCCCCGTCCCCTGAACAACGGAGTTCCCCCATGACACAGGTGTCCCCGCCGCCGCGGCAGATGAGAAAGAACATCCTCGTCAGCGTCGCCGGTTCGGCCATCGAGTGGTACGACTTCTTCATCTACGCGTCGGCTTCGGCGCTGGTACTGAACAAGCTGTTCTTCCCGTCAGTCGATTCCGTCGCGGGCACGTTGCTCGCGTTCAGCACGTTCGCCGTCGGCTTCCTGATCCGGCCCGTGGGGGCGGCCGTGTTCGGGCACTTCGGTGACAAGTTCGGCCGCAAACCGGCGCTGGTCACGGCCATGATGATCATGGGCGTGGCCACGACGGCGATCGGCCTGCTGCCCTCCTACGCCACCCTCGGCGTGGCCGCGCCGATCCTGCTGGTGGTGCTGCGCCTGGTCCAGGGCCTGGCGCTCGGCGGCCAGTGGGGCGGCGCGGTGCTGCTGGTCACGGAGTGCGCGCCCGAGGGCAAGCGCGGGTTCTACGGCAGCTTCGCGCAGCTCGGTGTGCCGATCGCGTTGATCTTCTCCAACGTGATGTTCCTGATCCTCTCGGCCGCGCTCTCGCAGAACGCGTTCCTGGCGTGGGGCTGGCGGATTCCGTTCCTGCTCAGCATTCTGCTCATCGCAGTCGGGCTCTACGCCCAGTCGCGCGCGTCGGAAACCCAAGCGACGCCTTCGGAGGAGCCGGCCCGGCGGCGCGCGCCGCTGCTCGAACTGCTGCGCTCGCACCCGAAGCAGATCCTGCTCGCCGCCGGCGCGACCGTGATCAACGGCGGCGCGTACTACCTGCTCACCGTCTACATCCTGTCCTACGCCACGCAGGCCCTGGGCGTGCCGCGCGGCACGATCCTGGTGGCCGTGCTGATCTCCGCGGTCGCCTCGGGTCTCACGATCCCGGCCGCCGCCGCGTTGTCCGACCGCGTCGGCCGGCGCAAGGTGTTCCTCAGCGGGGCCGCGGGGCTGGCGGTGTGGGGCTTCCCGATGTTCTGGCTCGTGAACACGGGCTCGCCGGTGCTGATCACCGTGGCGCTCGTCATCGCGCAGGTCATCTTCAGCCTCACCTACGGCCCGTGCCCGGCGTTGTTCTCGGAGATGTTCGGCGCCAGCGTCCGCTACTCGGGTGTCTCGGTGGGCTACCAGATCGGCGCGGTCGCCGGCGGTGCTCTCGCGCCCATCATCGCGACGTCGTTGTTCGCCGAGTTCCGGACGGCCAACGCGATCGCGCTGTACCTCGCGCTGATGGCCGCGGTGTCGTTCCTGGCGGTGTTCCTGGTGACGGAGTCCGTCCGTCGCAAGAGGACAGTCCCCACCCCGCTCGCGGCGCCGGTGGACTGACGAGGTGCCGGCGGGCGGCGCGCACACCCGCGCCGCCCGCCGGGCCTCAGCCCAAGCGCACCAGGGCGCTGCCCTCGGCGGTCTGCTCGCCGAGCTGGTTGCGCGCGGACAAGGCGATCAGCACCTCGCCGTTGTCCCGCACCTCGGTCACCTCGCCGCCGCACCAGACGGTGTCGCCGAAGATGTCCGGCCGGCGCAGGCGCACGGAGAATTCGCGCAGCGAACCGGCGTCACCCATCCAGTTCAGCACGGGGTGCGCCATCCAGCCGCATTTCTGCGGGCCGTTGTTGTACGCGCCGGGCATGCCGATCTCCTTGGCCACCTCGGGGTCCTGGTGCCCGAGGCTGGGCAGCACGCGCTCGCTGAAGTACGTGGGGTCGTAGTTGTTCGGCAGCCGCTCCGGCTCCTCGACGGCCCACGTGCGGTACAGCCACGAGATCTCGCCCGCCTTGTAGCCGGGCGAACCGATGCAGCCGGCGTAGTAGGCCGTCATGGTGATCTGGTCGATCGGTCCCTTCACCACCTCGGGGACCACGTCGCCGACCTGCACTTCGGCCGGGTTGCGCGGAGTGGTACCGCGCCGTGCCTCGGTCGTCGCCCAGCGGCGGATCTCCTCGAGCTCCTCGTCGCGGTAGACGTGCTTGTCGCGGGCCTTGTACGACAACCCGCCGGACGCCGATGCGCGCGGCACGCGGAACGTGCTGGCCAGCGCCTCGGCCAGCAGCGCTCCGTCGCTCTCGCGGCGGTACTCGGTGTGCACGCGCTGGATGGCGAACCGGTCAGAGTGGCGGCCACTGTGGACGGTCACCTTCCCCAGCCGCGCCTTCGGCAGGATGCGGTCGCCGCGGTGGATCGTCTCGTGGAACACCCACTCCGTGCCGGCGTAGATCGGCTGCACCCCGGGAAAACCGAGGCCGACGGCACCGTCGTAGCTGGAGTACAGGAACGTGGGCGGGGCGATCACGCCACCGTGCGGGCTCGCCGCCGCGTACTGCTCGTCGTGGAACAGCGGGTTGTGGTCGCCGAGGCCCCAGGCGTAGTGGCGGATGGTGTCCAGTGTCGCCTCGTTGTTCCACGGTTCGACGCGGATCTCCTGGCCTTCGAGCGCTGCCGCCTCCGACAGCATCTCGTCGGTGATCTCGGTGCTGAACTCAAGACGCGTGGTGGCCATTGGTGCTCGCCCCCTCTTCCTCGAAGTCGTTCTCCCAGGCCGCCCACAGCTTGTAGCCGACCTTGCCCCAGCCCGACACGCCCAGCACGAGGAACGCGATCTGCAGCGACTCGCGCAGCTGCTCGGCGGTCAGCCCGGCGCGCTTGGCCGCGCGCAGGTGGTTGATCGCGCCGCCGGCGTTGCTCACGGCCAGGTCGAACATGACCAGCAGCAGCTCCTTCATCGCGAGGGAGAGCCCGTCGGCGTGCTGGGTGTAGATCCGCTCGCGGATGTCGGTGTAGTCGCCGGCGAACCCCTCGTCCATCGCGAACATCGTCGAGATGGCGGGCGGGATGTTGCCCAGCGACTCCTGGTAGTGCTGCAACCTGTCTTGTGCGGTCATGCTCTTCCCTTCACCCTTCATTTCCGCCCGATCGCGTCGATCGCACGGACCCCGTCCGCCAGCACGAGCACGGGGTTGAGCTCCACAAAGGACACCGGCTGGTCGGCCAGCGCCGTGAACAAGGTGGTGATCGCGGCGTTGAGCGCCTCGACGTCACTCGCCGCCTGGCCGCGGTAGCCGGACAGGAGCACGCCGAGCCGGGACTCCCGCAGCGTCGCCAGCCGTTGCTCGGGCGGCCAGCCGTGCCAGAGCACGACCTGGTCGTCGAGCAGCTCGGCGTTCACGCCACCCGGGCGGAGCACGGCGGACAGGCCGTACTCCGGGTCGCGCACGACGGCCACCAGCACTTCCTGCCCCGAACCGACTCCCCGCTGCACCACGACGTCGTCACCGTGCTCGGCGCACACCTTCGCGACCCGTTCGTACGCCGCCGTGAGGTGGTCCTCGCCGTGCACCACCGCGACGGCGCCGAGCTCGGACCGGTGCGCGATCGTCCGCCCGGCCGCCTTGACCGCCACGGGGTAGCCCCACCGGCCCGCCGCCTCCGCCGCGGCCGCCCGGTCGGGTGCGGAAACCCAAGGCGCCCAGGGGAAGTCCGCGGGCAGTAAGTCGGCGATGTCCGGCAGGCCGAGGTACCCGGTCAGGTCTTCGGCGGGTTCGGCCGTGGCTTCAGCACCCGCGTCGCCCGCCAGGAGGCCCAGCGCCTGCACCGCGCGTTCCGGCGTCGGGACCACGGCCACCCGCGCCGCGGCGAGCCGCGCGAGGAGGTTTTCCGGGATCGGGTCGTCCTCGCTGAGGTGGCTCAGCACGACGGGACTCGCAGCGGGGGATCGCGCGGTGAGGATCTCGGTCAGCACCTCACGGTCGTGCGCGAGGCTCGACTCGACGGCCACGACGACGTCCGATTCCGGCGCTTCGGACAACGTTGCCACCGTGCGCGCGAACGTCTCGGTCTCGCCGAGGAACGGCACGTCCATGGGGTTGTGCAGTTCGACCCGGTCCGCCAGCACCTCCCGCAACCGGACGCGAGTGGAAGAACCCAGCTCCGGCAGCGACAACGCCGGCGCCTGCTGCACGCGGTCGGCCAGCACCACCGCCCCCGCCCCCGACACCGACGCGGCGGCGATCCGCGGCCGCGCGGGCAGCTCGCCGACCACCTGCGCGGTCACCAGGCAGTCGGCCAGCTCCGCGATGCCCGGCACCCGCACGAACCCGGCCTGCTTCAGCACCGCGTGGGAGATGTCGCTCGACCCGACCACCCGCCCGGTGTGCCCGCCGGCGGCGAGCTGCCCGAGGTCGCTGTCGGCGATCTTGACCAGGAACACCCGTTTCCCGGTGCGCGCGATGGCTTCGGTGGCCGCCGGCAGCCAGTCGAGGTCGGTGATGGCTTCGAGGAACAGCCCGACCGTGCGCACGTCGTCGCGCGCCAGCACGCCCACGAGCAGTTCGAGCGCGCCGACGTCGAACTCGTCTCCCGTGCTGAACCAGTGCGCGATGCCGCCGCCGCGGCGCAGGATCGACATGAGCAGCCCGTTGCCGCTCGCCCCGCTCTGCGTGATCATCGCGACCGAACCGGCTCGCGCCGGCCCGCGGCCGAGCACGCTCGAGAAGTTCAGGTGCGCACCGGAAACCACGCTCATCGTGCCGACGCAGTTGGGTCCGATCACCCGCAGCCGCCGGTCGGGCGAGGCCAGGAACCGGTTGAGCTCCTGGCGCGGGGCGCTGTCGGGGCGCTCGAAGCCGCTGCCGATCACGACGGCGGCCCGCACACCGCGGCTGTCGAGGTCGTGCAACGCGCTCGGCACCTGGTCGGCAGGCAGGTTGACGATGGCGGCCTCGGCCGCGTCGACGGGGAGGTCGAGCACGGCCGGCACCGCCGGGTAGCCGCCGACGACGGAGTGGCGGGGGTTGACGACGAACACGTCACCCGTGAACCCGTAACGGCTGAGGTAGGCCAGCGGCCGGCCCGCGGGCTTGGCCGGGTCGGCCGACGCGCCGACGACGACCACGCTGCGGGGCGCGGTGACGAGGTCGACGAGCGCGCTCCCGGTGGCGAGCTCCGCCATCACGCGGCCCCGGTCACGGTGCCGGTCCACGCGCGCCGCAGCACGCCCAGCACCGCACCGGCGCCGGGAACTCCCTTGGGGTTGAAGAACAACCCGCGGTCCTGCATGACTTCCTCGGCCACCCGCGCCAGGTCGGACTCGGCGAGGCCGGTGTCCGCCAGCGTCCTCGGCACGCCCGCACGCCGCTGCACGGTTGCCGCCAGCACCGCCGCGCGGCCCGTCTCCCCGAGCCCTTCGCCGAGCGCGCGGGCCAGGATCGCCTGCTTGGCCTCGGTGTGGTCGTGGTTGTACTCCAGGACGTACGGCAGCATCACGGAGTTCGCCACCCCGTGCGGCACGCCGTACGCGGCGCCGAGCACGTGGCAGACGGCGTGGTGCAGGCCGACTCGTGCGTTGCTGATGACGAGGCCGCCGATGGCCGCGGCGGTGAGCGCGTCCTCCAGCAGGTCGACGGGCAGCGGCCCGGTGGCACCGCCGATCCGCGGCAGCGTTTCCGCGAACCGCCGGGCGCCTTCCGCCGCCAGCGCGTCCGTGAACGGCGACGCGGACTTGGAGTACAGGGCTTCGGCGCAGTGGGCGAGCCCGTTCATGCCGGTGGTCAGGAGCAGCTCGGCCGGGACGTCGGTGAACAGCTCGGGGTCGTACACCACCACGCGCGAGGCGACCTTCTGGTCCCAGAACACGCGTTTGATGCCACGCGCGTCCGTCGCGCCGCCGCCGGGCGTGACCTCCGCGCCCGACAACGTCGTCGGGATCGTGAGCACAGGGATCTTCGGCTGGTCGAGCTGCACGTGCTTGAGCACATCGGGCGGGGTGAACGTGCTGCACTTGGCCTCGAGCGGAAATCCTTCGGCCAGCAGGATGGAAAGCGCTTTCGCGGTGTCACTCACACTGCCGCCGCCGACGGCCACCAGTGCGTCGGGCGGGTCGTCGCGCAGCTGCCGCGCCATCGCCTCGGTGTCGGTGATCGGCGCGTGCGGCGCGATCTTGCCGAACTCGTGCCGGACGTCGAAGCCGCGCAACGCTTCTCGCGTCGCCTGCCCGGCGGCCGACGCGAGCGAGCGCGGGCTGCCGACGAGGCACACCGAACGGGCGGACAGAGCGGTGAGCTCGTCCGGCACCGTCGCGATCGTGCCGGCCCCCACGGTGAGCACCTGCCTTGCCTGGTCGTAACGGAACACGCGGTTCAGCTCCTTTCCCCGGGCCGGTCGGTCCGGAAACGCGCCAGTGCGGCTTCGTCGATCTCGAACCCGAAGCCGGGTTCGGCGGGCACCCGCAGCACGCCGTCCCGGATTTCGGGCGGGCGGACCACGAGGTCGCCGTCGAGGTTGAGCAGGTAGGCCAGCTCGGCCGGGTGCTGCGCCGTCACGGGGCTGGCGGCGGCGAACGCGGCGCTGGTGTACGTGCCGATCGCCGAGTCGCCCTGGCTGCCCACGATCGCCTGCGCGCCGACGGCCGCGCAGAACTCGCGGATCCGCGTCGACGCGCGGATCCCCGTGCGGGCCAGCTTGATGCTGATCATCGTGCAGCGCCGGGCCAGGATCTCGGTGGCGACCTCCCGCGGCGTCGTGCAGCTCTCGTCGCCGAGCACGGGCACGGTCGACTTGGCGACCACGTCGGCGCGCCCGAGCACGTCCTCGGCCGGGCACGGCTCCTCGATCCACGCGAGCCGGTAGTCCTTTGTGGATTCCAGGAAGGTCATCGCGTCGGCCGCGGAGTAACCGTGGTTGGCGTCGACGTAGATCAACGCGTCGGGGTGTTCTTGCCGCAGCTGCGCGACCAGCCGCACGTCGCGGTCGAGGTCCAGGCCGACCTTGACCTTGTAGCTGGTGATGCCGTGCTCCGCGCGCAGCGCCGCGGTCTCGGCCACGACCTCGTCGATCGTGCCCGCGCCGAGGATCGCCGTGCAGCGGACCTCCGGCGCGTAGCCGCCGAGCAGGTCGTGGCAGGAGACAGCGAGCGTTTTGCCCAAGGCGTCGAACATCGCCAGTTCCACGGCGCCGCGGGCGGTCGGGTTGCCGGCGAGGTGGCGCAGCCGGTGGCCGAGCTCTTCGGTGCCGAGCAGGTCGAGCGACTGCGCGGCGGGGGCGATCATCGTGTCGATCACGTGCGCGATCGACACGGTGGTCTCGCCGTAGATCATCGGCCGGGGGATGGCCTCGGCCAGGCCGACCACACCGTCGGCCGTGCGCACGCGCACGAGCAGGTGCTCGGCGTGGGTCAGCCGGCCCGTCGCGAACTTCACCTCGTGTTTCAGGGGAATCCGGAACGGGATGACGTCGATCGAGGAGATCTTGCTGGTTGTCACCTGTCGCACACCTCCGGGGGAGTTTTCACAGGAACGCGTTCTCGATGACCGAGCGGGTCAGCACCGCGGCGGCCGGGCCCCGCTCGACCTCGCGGCCGAGGTTGAGCACCAGCACGTCGTCGCACAGCTCCCGCACGACGGTGAGGCTCTGCTCGGCGATGACCACGGCCATGTCCGTGGTGCGCGCGAGCCGGGTCAGCGACTCGACGAGCCCGCTGACCGCGATCGGGGACAGGCCGAGGGAGGGTTCGTCGAGCAGCAGCACCCTCGGCTGGGACACCACCGCCCGCGCGACGGCCAGCGACTGCTGCTGGCCACCGGAAAGGCGACCGGCCGCGCGGCGGCGCAAATCGCGCAGCACGGGGAAGAGCTCGTACGCGAACTCCGTCCGCTCCGCGCGCTTCGCCCGGCCGCGCACCCGCAGGCACCCCGCGTGCAGGTGTTCTTCCACGGTCAGCTCGCCGAAGAGCTCCCGCGACTCGGGCACGAACGCCAGCCCGCGGCGAGCGCGGTCCCACGCCGGCACACCGGTGAGGTCCTCGTCGCCGAGCCGGATGGTCCCGGCGTGCGGGGCGACCACGCCGGACAGAGCTTTGAGCAGCGTGCTCTTGCCCGCGCCGTTGGCGCCGACGATGCCGAGGTAGCCGCCCGCGGCGACCTCGAAGCCGAGGTCGTGCACGACCGGGATCCGCCCGTACCCGGCGTGGATCCCCTGCGCGGAGAACGTCATCGCAGTGCTCCTTCGGCTCCGGGGCCGATGTAGGCCGCGAGCACGTCCGGGCGCCGCAGCACCTCTTCCGGGCCGCCGTCGGCGAGGATCTCGCCCTCGGCGAGCACCACCGTGCGGTCGGCGACGCGCCGGACGAAGCCCATGTCGTGCTCGACGAAGATCACCGTGGCGCCGGCGGAGCGGACGTAGTCGAGCACGCGGTCGGCCACCATTTCCTTGTCCTCCACAGGCATTCCGGCGCTGATCTCGTCGAGCAGCAGGAGCTCCGGCCGGCTCATCAGCGCGCGGCCGAGGTCCACGAGCCGTCGTTCGGGCGCCGACAGGAGGTCGACGTTCACCGCGGCCTGGTGCTCGATCTTCAGCTGCGCCAGCACTTCGTGGGCCCGGTCGACAAGTCGTCTCTCGTCGGCGAGGAAGCCACCACCGCGCAACACCGCGCCGAGGAACCGGCTGCGTTTTTGCTGACCGGCGAACGCGCCCGTGGCCAGCTGGTCGAGCACGGGCAGTCCGGCGACGAGCCGCGAGTCCTGGAACGTGCGCCCGATGCCGAGCCCGGCGCGGCGCCACGCACCCACACGCGTCAGGTCGGCGGAGCCCCGCGTGGTCCGCAAGGTGATCGAGCCGCCGGTCACGGGGACCAGGCCGCTGATCGCGTTGAACAGCGTGGTCTTGCCGGCGCCGTTGGGGCCGACCAGGCCGGTGACCGAGCCGCGCGCCACGGAGAAGCTCACGCCGCCCACCGCGACCAGACCGCCGAAGCGGACGAGCACGGAGTCGAGGTCGAGGATCGCGTCAGCCACGGCTGCCACCCGACGAACGCAGGTTCACCAGCGACCGCAGCCCACCGGGCCGCAGCACCAGGATCACGAACAGCAGGGCCGCGTTGAGGTAGCTGCCGAAGCTCCCGCTGCTGGGCAGGAACTGCTGCACCACCACCATGATCAGCACGCCGGTGACCGTGCCCCACACGCTGCCGACGCCACCGATCACGATCATCGTGAGCAGCAGCAACGTCAGCTCGAGCGTGAAGTTCGTCGGCGTGATGAACGTGAGCACCGCGCCCAGCAGCACCCCGCCGAGCCCGCCGAGCAGGCTGCTGAAGGCGAACGCCAGCATCCGCGTCAGCGGTACGTTCACGCCCATCGTCGCGGCCGCTTTCTCGTCGGTGCGCACGAGGGCGAACGCACGGCCGATCTTCGAGCGCGTCATGCGTTGCACCACGATCAGCGCGACCGCCGCGAACACCACAGCGACGAGGTAGGCCTGATCACCGCCGAAGTCGACGAGGATCCCGTTGTCGCCCTGCGTGGGTGGCCACAGCTGGATCGCCAGCAGCGCGGCCTGGGAGAACGCGAGCGTGAGCAGCGCCAGGTACAGGTCGCGGGTGCGGATGATGGCGACGCCGATGATCGTGCCCGCCACGGTGGCCGCGACCGTGCCGACGATCAGCCCGCCCACCGGACCGAAGCGCGGTTCGGACACCGCGTACCCGTAGGCGCCGAGGGCCATGAAAGCGTTCTGGCAGAAAGCGAACTGGCCGGCCTGCCCGAGCACGACCGTGTAGCCGAGCGCGGACACCAGGTACGCGGCGAACAGCCCCACCACGGTCTGGATGTACGCGCCGCCGACGTCGGCCCACACGGCGACGATCACCGCGACCAGCACCACCCCGGCCGTGGTCCACAGCGAACCGAGGTAGCGCTTCTCTCCGGCCGGCGACGTCACCGTGGTGGGCGTCGGCACGCGCAGCCGGCCGAGCCACTTCTCCACCGGCAGCGCGGAATCGCGGACGGCGGCCCGCACGCGGCGGGGGACGTTGACAGTGGTCATGCGCGTGCTCCGAACAGTCCGGTCGGCCGCGTCAGCAGGATCACGAGCATCACGCCGAGCGAGACGAACGCGCTGTAGCTCGCCCCGATCGCGCCCGACACGACCGACTGCACGACCCCGATCAGCACCCCGCCGACGGCGGCGCCCGGCAGGCTGCCGAACCCGCCGAGGACCACCGCGGCGAAGCTGTCGAACGTGTACTGCTGCCCGAGGTCCGGGGACAGCAGGTAGGTCGGGAAGATCAGCGCGCCGCTCAGCGCCGCGAGGCCGCCGCCGACGCACCACGCCAGGGTGGAGACCCGCGCCGGGTTCACGCCGACGACCGTGGCACCGAGGCGGTTGCTCGCGACCAGCCGCATCCGCAGGCCGGCCGACGTGCCGCGCAGCACCAGCGTGAGCCCGGCGACGAGCACGAAGCTCACCGCCATGAGCACCAGGTCGCTCGCCGACCAGCCGAGCCCCGGCACGATCGGCGAGCGGCCCGCGTACGGCGTCATCGTCTTGGCCTCGGCCCCGAACGACGACAGGAACAACCCGCCGGCGACCTCGGTGACCGCGATCAGCACGATGATCTGGGCGAGCAGGCTCGCGCCGCGCAAGGGACGCAACGCGATCTGGTCCACGACCACACCCGACGCGACACCCGCGGCGACGGCGCCGAGCATGACCACCCACGCGGGGAACCCGTGCGAGCCGAGCTCCCACGCGACGTAGCCGCCGAGCACCATCTGGCTGCCGTTGGCGAAGTTGACCACACCGGTGGCGCGGTAGACGAGCGTGAAACCGAGTGAGACGAGGGCTAGGGCGAATCCGTTGACGATTCCGGTGCCGAAAGTGGCGGTGGTGACCATCGATCAGTCCTCACTGGGGCAAGGTCAGTTCGCGGTGAGCTGGTTCTGGGTCGTGTCGCTGCCGAAGAACGAGACCTTGCCGCCGGCGATGCCGTAGAAGTTGGTGCAGGAGTTGCCCTTGTGCGAGCTCGGGGAGAACGCGATGGGGCACGGCAGCTCGGGCGTCGAGAACGGCTTCATCGTCTCCAGGCCGGTGACCAGCCCGTCGGGCGTGGCGTCCTTGGCGTTGCGCAGCCCGGCGATGAACGCCTTGGCCGCCGCGTAGGCCTGCACGGTCCACACGATCGGCTCGGTACCCGGGTGCTCGGCCTTCCACGCCTTCATGAAGTCGGCCGTGCACGGGTCCCCGACGGGACAAGCGAGCGGGGTCAGCGCGTAGTAGCGCACCTTCGGGTCCGACTTCGCGAGCTGGTCGAGTGAGGTGTTCGACCCGGCGAACGTGACCAGCGGCAGGTAGGTGGCCTGGTGGATCTCGGCGTTGATCACCGCGGCCATCGGCGGCGCGGTGATGCCGAGCAGCACCGCGTCGACGCCGGCGTCCTTCAGGCCCTGCACCTGGCTGGTGGCGTCGGTGGCGTTGGCGGCGATCTTCTCGGTGGCGTCGACGTTGAGACCGTACTTCGCGAGCGCGGCCTTGGCACCGGACAGCGCGGCGTCGCCGTACGCGTCGGATTCCACCATCATGCCGACCTTCTTGGCGCCCATGGAGTGCACGAGCTTCGCGATGCCGACGGCGACGTCGTCGGAGGAGAACGCCGGCGCGAACGTGTACTTGTTGAGCGGTTTCGTCAGCTGCGGGTTGATGCTGCCCGGCGTGTAGAACGGGGTTTTCGTGCTGCTCGCGACCTGCATGGTCGACAACGCGGTGGGCGTGAAGGCGGGCCCGTAGAGCACGGAGACCTTGTCCTGCGTGATGTATTTGCGCGCCACCGTGACGGCGGTCGCCGGATCGCTCGCGTCGTCGGCGTAGAGCAGTTCGACGGAGTGGCCGTTGACGCCGTTCTTGGTCAGGTCGGCGAAGGCGAGCTTGGCGGAATCCTGGTAGACCGCGTCGAACGCGGCGTCGGCGCCGGTGAGGCCGAACTGCACGCCGATCTTGACGCTGTCGCTGCTCGATCCGCTCGAGCCGCACGCGGTGAGGACCGCGGCGGCGGCAGCGACGGCGGCCACCAGCGCGAGTTTTCGCGGCCGCCTTGCAAAAGTCATCATCATTCCTCCGCGTCATTGGTTCGGATGATTCGAGACGACGACGCCGGCGGCGGCGGGGACCAGATCCGCAGGAGGCGCGCTGTGAGTGCAGATTTTTACTGTCAACTCAGTCCAGTGTCAAGGCTCCGGTCGTTGATCTTTACGCTGGTCGTCGGCATACCTCCTGGTCACATGGGATGCAACGGTCGTTGCGAAATCGACATCGACGCCCATTTCGATCTTGGTTTGGCCGGTTAAGGTTTTACTGGTTGAACTGAGGGTAAAACTTGTAGAGTGGCGGTTCACCGTCCGATCGAGTTCCGCCAACCCCGACCCCCGCCGGCGCAGGAGCGACACATGGCCTCACCCCCCGAGCAGTCCGACGAGCCGCGCAGCACTTCGGAGGGCGTGCACATCGGCGCGAAGCTGCGCGAATGGCGGCACGAGAGCCGGACCACGCTCACGGAGGTGTCCGAGGCGGTCGGGCTTTCCGTCGGGTACATCAGCCAGCTGGAGCGCGGGCGTGCGAACCCGTCGCTGGAGGCGTTGAAGCGGCTGGCCGACGTGCTCGGCCACACCGTGGGCGAGCTGTTCAGCAACGAGGCGCCGCCGCCGAACCCGTTGCGGTACTCGGTTTCCAAGAGCGGGCAACGCAAACGCATCCAGTACCCGGGCTCCGGGATCATGAACGAGCTGCTCAGCCCCGACCTGCAGCACCAGATGGAAGTGGTGTGGGTCGAGGCCCCCGTGGGCGCCACCAGCGGCGGGCACCCGCACTCGCACGTCGGCGAGGAGTGCGGCATCGTCCTGGCCGGCGTGATGATCTTCTGGATCGGCGACGACGAGGTCAAACTCGAAGCGGGCGACGCGATCTACCTCGACTCGACGGTGCCGCACCGTTGGCACGTCGGGGAAGGGGAACCGCTGAAGGCGGTTTGGCTGATCACGCCGCCCACGTTCTGAGTTCGGTCTACTGTGGACTCACTGCTGGATTGACTCGACGTTCATCGCGGGGTTGCGGCTTGGTTGACATGGCCTTCGCAATCTACGTGGCGGGGCGGCCTGAAATCGCTGCCGTTGAGGGGCTGCGGGTAACTGCCCAAGGTGAGTGGTAGCGCCAGTTGTCCACAACTCGGGTCTGCTGTGGACAACATGGTCGATCGCCAGGTTTTGTCGGTGCGCGCCGGTAGAATGGATCTTGGGCAGCCCCCGGGAGGGTGGGACTTTGCCGCCGCGGGGGTTGCGCGCGCGAAGACGAGGCAGGCTGGAAGGTGCCTTCGTTCGCGCCGGCGCGGCTGGCAGGCAGACTATGGGCCTCGGCGAACGCTCGGGCGGGTTCCCGGAACACGGCGCTGCGCTGATGAGGCCGTGGCCCTTTGCCGGGATGGCCACGGCCTTGTTCTCGGCGGAGTAGGCGAGCGAGCGTGCACGGTCGCAGGCTTTGTCCTCCACGCCGCGCCGGTCGCTTTCGTCAGCAGGCCCGGGATTTCGTCGCGGGGACGAGCACGCGGGACCGACCTGACCGCAGTTGGTCCATGAGGTGGTGAGCGTGCGGTCGACGACGAGCTGCGGGCCGGAGTCGTCGACGACCACGCCGGCCGATGTGCCGCCGAGACCGAGCGCGACCTTTGGCAGTTCCGGCTTCCGGCACCGAAATCAGCGTTCCGGCGGCGGTGGAGCCGGTGAAGCTGACCATGTCGAGGCGGCGGTGTTTCGTGATGGCTTCGCCGACGATCGGGTCGGTGCCGTAGACGAGGTTGACGACGCCGTCGGGGATTCCGGCGGCGTTGAGGGTCGCCGCGAGGAGCGGCCTCGACGTCGCAACGGGCTTGGCGACGATCGCGTTGCCGGCCGGCAGCACAGGGGCGAGCTGTCATGAGCTGCTGGAACGGGAAGCTCCACGGGGTGATCACGCCGACGAGCTCGGTGTCGTCCGGCGAGGGAATTGCACAGGGTTTCGGTCCAGGCGAAGCCGGCAGTGAGGTCCGTGGTCGAGTTGGCGACGAGCTGCGGCAGGCCGGCCAAGGCGTGGCCGATCGGGGCGCTGATCTCCGCGGAGACGGCTTGGGCGAGGTCGTCGTTGCGTTCGCGGAGCTCGGGTGAGGCCTTGAGCGTTTGGGCGCGTTCTTTTCGGTGCGGTGACGGCCCATGCGCGAAGGCTTTGTTCGCCGCGGCGCCGGTCCGCGCCTTCCGGGGCGCCGAGCGGCATGTGGGCGACTGTTTGGCCGGGGTCGAGGTCGTCGAGCATGGTTGCACCGTTGATTCAGTGCTCACGGTCTCGACGAGTGCCGGCAGTCGCGGAGCGTTAGCCATGATCGGGGCGTCTATGGCTGAGCGTGGTGTTCGAACGGCGGGCATGGACCGGCCCGAACTGGCGAAATTCCTGCGCGAGCGGCGAGAGGCGCTGCAGCCCGAGGACGTCGGCCCGCGCCGCCGCACCAGCGGCCTGCGGCGGGAGGAAGTGGCCGCGTTGAGCGGCGTCTCCAGCGACTACTACAGCCGCATCGAACAGCAGCGCGGCCCGGTGCCGTCGGAGCAGATCCTGGCCGCGATCGCGCACGGCCTGCACCTCACGCTGGCGGAACGTGACCACCTTTCCGCCTCGCGGGCCACGGCGCGCCCCCGCGCGCCGTCCGCGGCGACCACGTCAACGCCGGCCTGATGCGTGTGTTCGACCGTCTGCAGGACACGCCGGCGCAGATCGAGAACGTGCTGGGGAGACCCTGCGCCAGACGCCGCTCGCGGTGGCGTTGCTGGGTGACGAGACTTCGTACACCGGGCTTTCGCGCGCTCGGGTGTTCCGCTGGTTCACGTCGGCTTCGGCCCGTGAGCGGTTGCCGGTCGAGGATCATCCCCACCACAGCCGCACCCTGGTCACGCGCTTGGCCGAGGTGTTCGCCGAGACGGGCCGCTCCTCCCCGGCGGGTGTTTTGGTCGCCGAGTTGACTGCGCGCAGCCCGGAGTTCGCGGCTTTGTGGGCTGAGCACCCCGTGCTCGGCCCGTACTGCGAGCCGAAGCGGCTGCTGCACCCGGAGGTCGGCGCCATCGAGGTCCACGGCCAGACCCTGCTGGATCCCGACCAGTACCAGGCTTTGCTGATCTTCACGGCCCTGCCGGGCACGGAAAGCCACGAGAAGCTGCAACTGCTGTCGGTGATCGGGGCGCAGCAGCTTTGACGGGTCGCCGGCCGCTGGGTGGGCGAAGCGCCGTGCCGGTGGCGGCTCGAACATGAACGCGCCCCGGCCGCTTGTGGGCGGTCGGGGCGCGTTCGCGGTGCCGGAGGTGTCGGCCGGGTCAGTCCGTGCCCGACTCCATGGCCGCGTTGTCCAGGAGCGAGACGTCGTCGGTCTTGCCGCGGGAGGCGATGGCTTCGGCGCCGCCCTCGGGCATGGCGCCGATGAGGCCGGTGGAGGCGGCCTGGGCGGCGCCGATCAGGGCCGGGTGGGAGCCGCTGCCGACCATGCCGAGGCCGGCGTACTGCTCGAGCTTCGCGCGGGAGTCGGCGATGTCGAGGTTGCGCATGGTCAGCTGGCCGATGCGGTCGACCGGGCCGAACGCACTGTCCTCGGTGCGTTCCATCGACAGCTTGTCCGGGTGGTAGCTGAACGCCGGCCCGGACGTGTCGAGGATCGAGTAGTCCTCGCCGCGGCGCAGGCGGAGCGTGACCTCGCCCGTGATGGCCGTGCCGACCCAGCGCTGCAGCGACTCGCGCAGCATCATGGCCTGCGGGTCGAGCCAGCGGCCCTCGTACATGAGCCGGCCGAGGCGGCGGCCCTCGTTGTGGTAGCTGGCGACGGTGTCCTCGTTGTGGACCGCGTTGACGAGCCGCTCGTACGCTGCGTGCAGCAGCGCCATGCCCGGCGCCTCGTAGATGCCGCGGCTCTTGGCCTCGATGATGCGGTTCTCGATCTGGTCGGACATGCCGAGCCCGTGCCGGCCGCCGATCGCGTTGGCTTCCAGCACGAGGTCGACGGACGTCGCGAACTGCTTGCCGTTGATCGACACCGGACGGCCCAGCTCGAAGCCGATGGTGACGTCTTCCGGCTCGATCTCGACGCTCGCGTCCCAGAACCGCACGCCCATGATCGGCTCGACGATCTCGATGCCGGTGTCGAGGTGCTCCAGCGACTTGGCCTCGTGGGTGGCGCCCCAGATGTTGGCGTCGGTCGAGTAGGCCTTCTCGGTGCTGTCGCGGTAGGGCAGCCCGTGGGCCACCAGCCACTCGGACATCTCCTTGCGGCCGCCGAGCTCCGTCACGAAGTCCGCGTCGAGCCACGGCTTGTAGATGCGCAGGGCGGGGTTGGCCAGCAGGCCGTAGCGGTAGAACCGCTCGATGTCGTTGCCCTTGTAGGTGGAGCCGTCGCCCCAGATCTGGACGTCGTCTTCGAGCATCGCGCGCACCAGCAGCGTGCCGGTGACCGCCCGGCCGAGCGGCGTGGTGTTGAAGTAGCTGCGGCCGCCGGAGCGGATGTGGAACGCGCCGCACGTCAGCGCCGCGAGCCCCTCCTCGACCAGCGCCTCCTTGCAGTCGACCAGCCGCCCGAGCTCCGCGCCGTACGTCGTCGCCCGCCCCGGCACCGACTCGATGTCGGGCTCGTCGTACTGCCCGATGTCGGCCGTGTAGGTGCACGGCACGGCGCCTTTGTCACGCATCCACGCCACCGCAACGGACGTGTCGAGGCCACCGGAGAACGCGATGCCGACCCGCTCGCCGACGGGAAGGGAAGTGAGCACCTTGGACATGGGTATGATTATGCATCAGGATGTATGACTGTGCATAGCCGGGGCGGCAAGTCGTGACGCAGATCGCTCCGGCCGGCCGCGCGGACCAGGCCCGACACGCGAAGACGGGTGCCATCCCCATGAAGAGGATGACACCCGCGGTCACGACAAACTCGCAGACGTCACGTCTGCGGATCGCCCAGGGTGGTAAGCGCTCCGCCGAGTGGACTGATCGGCAAGTCGACTCCCGTCGGGGTTGTGCCGGGCCTGCGGGACCGCCAGAAGGCATTCGAGGTCGGGTGCGGGCACGACGACGACCCGGCCGCGTACGACGACTCGCCAGTCCTTGTGTTCCGAACTCGGACGGGTGCCATTCCTCGAGCCGGGAGGTGACCTCCATCAGGGTGGACCGACACGTCGGCTCCCGCGTCTGAACTGCCGCTCATTCGAGGTTTGGTGTCGACCATGAGAACGAAGGCGGGTGCCATCCCCACGAAGAGGATGACACCCGTCGTCAACGTGAAGCCGCAGACGTCAGCCTCGCGGGTCGAACGGGATGCCGGCAGGCAGGGAGGCCGCCAGGAGGTCGTTGTAGCGCGCGTCGTTGATCTTGATGGTGGCCGCGCCGAAGTCGGCGGACATCAGCTTGTCGCGCAGGGCGGTGGAGGGGTAGCCGTCGTAGCCGACGAGCGGGGGGTAGCGCCAGTTGTGGTAGTGGTTCTCCGGCGGCTCGTCGTTGTTGTTGGCCAGGCGGAAGAAGTGCGTGCCCAGGCCGTCCTTGTGGTAGACGACCTTCGGGTGGCTGCCGTCGAACCGCACTTGCGAGCGGGGGTACGTGACCTGGCTGCTGTGCTGCGTGGTGGTCACGAACTCGACCTGGTTGCTCGCCTGGTTGATCCAGGAGATCACGTGCTCCCAGTCGTGGCGGTGGCCGCCGAGGCCGCTGCCGGCGACGGCCTGGTCCTTCTCGAAGTAGCTGGCGTAGACCACTGCGCACCAGCCGTTGTTGCACTTCGAGCGGGAGTAGGTCTGGGAGTTGTCGAGGTCGGACTGGTCGCGGCAGCTGCCGTTGACCGCGCCGGTGGTGTTGAGGCCGGGGGCGAGGGTGCCGTCCGGGCCGATGGCGGGGGTGGCGTAGCAGCCGTCGCCGTCGTAGTCGTACGCGGGCGAGAACGACTGGTCGTAGCCGCCGGCGTTCTGGGGGAGGTTGTGCGGGGGATCGGCGTACGCCGCGGCCGCCGGGATCACCAGCGCCAGCACGGTTGCGCCGAGCACCGCACCTAGCCGTTTGAAGGTTCGCATAAAGGTCGACCTTCCGAATGGGGACAGGGCGTTGATCATGCTGGCGTACCCGGCCCCCGCGGAGAAGGAGTTGGACCCGAAAAGCCCGCGACGAAGGTGGGTCGCGGGCCTTTCGAGCCGGTGAACTCTCACTCCGCGCGCAGAGATTCCACCTTTGTGACCTGGCGCAGCAGCGGAATCGTGCATGCGGTCACGACGAACACCGCCGCGACGGCCGCGCCCGCCATGCTCGCGATCAGCCCGCCGTCGAGCTTCAACGGGATGTCCGCCGCGCGCAGGATCGGCAACGTCAGCCCGGTCCCGGTGAGAACCGCCAGCACCACCCCGATCACCACGGGCAGCGCGGTCTGCGCAAACGAGCTGCGCGCCAGCACGCCCAGCGGAACACCCGAAGCGGCCAGCGCGGCCAACGCCCGGCGCCGCTCGGTGATCTGCTCGACGGCCAGCATCAGCAGGCTCAGCGCCGCCACCGCGAGCACGAACAGCGACGCCGTGAGCAGCACCGCCCGGATCGTGCCCAGCACCCCGATCGGCGCGCTCGTGGGCTCGTCGGTGTCCACCTCGACGTGCCAGGTCAGGTTCGCGACGGTGGCCGCCACGCGGTCGGCCAGTGCCGCGGTGTTCCCGGGGCCCTTGACGTACACCGTGGGCGCCCGCACCGGCACCTGGACGCCGGCGAGCGCGCCGTCGGTCACGAGCACCATGCCCTCCAGGTTGCGCGCGGCCGAGCTCACCGGCAGCCGCACCACCCCGGCCGGGACAGTCCACATCGGACCGCCAGCGTCCGAACCGGACGAGGTGAGCCGCACCGCCCCCGTCGGCACCGTCGCGTCACCCACCGCGAACACCGAACCGTCCACACAGGACGGCAGATCGGCCCGCAGGGCCAACGCGGCGCACGACCCGATCTCCAGCGCGGCGTACTGGTCACCGGCGACGGCGGACGTTTGCCGGAGCGTGCCCACCTGCAGCCCGGCCAGGCCGGACACGCGCCGCTGCACCTCGGCGGCCGTCGCCTGGTCCGCGTTCACGCTCACGTGCGCCGCGCCCGCCCACGAGTGGTCCGCCTTGGCCTCCGCCGCGTCCGCCGCGAGCAGGGAGTTGAGCACGACCTGCAGCAGGATGCTGCCGGCCACCACCACGACCAGCCCCGAAACGACCCGGCTCGGCGTGCCGCTGTCGAGCTGCAGCCGCCGCACCGCGAGCTGCCACGCGGGCGACCCGCCGCGCAGCCGGCCCGCGATCCCCTCGACGATCCACGGCAGCAATACGGTCACGCCCACCAGCAGGAACGCGCAACCCCCGGTGAGCGCGATCAACACGCTGTCGCTGCCCTGGCCCGGCTCGGTCGCGTACGCCGTGCCGACGAGCAGCACGCCCACGCCGGTGATCAGCCAGCGCCACCACATCCGCCGTCGCACGGGCTTGCCCTGGCGCACGACGCCGAGCGGCTCCACGATCGTCCGCCGCAGCCCGAACAGTGCCGCGCCGACGGCCAGCGCCGGCACGAGCACGACCACCAGCACCGCGAGCGGCCACGACGGCACGAAGTCCTCGCCGAACACGCGGTAGCCGAACAGGTCGAGCGACCCGAGCGTCGGGCGCACCGCCAGGAACAGCGCCACGCCGAGCAGCAGGCCGATCGTCGCGCCCAGCAACGACTCCCCGGCCGCGACCCAGCGGATCTGCCGCGCGTCCACGCCCAGCAGCCGCAGCGCGGCCAGCCGCTGGTCGCGCTGCGCCGCCCCCATGCGCGACGCCGTCGTCACGAAGATCAGCAACGGCAGCAGCAGCGCGATCACCACCGGCAGCACCGCGACGAGCAGCGACGTCGCCACGGCCAGCCGCGGCGGTTGCCCGCCGCCGAAGCCGTAGACCGTCCGCACGTCCGGATTCGCCTTCGCGTCGGCGACCGTGGTGCCGTACCAGGCCGTGATCTCGCCGGCGTCGACGAGCCCGGGCTTGCTGATCGTGCCCGCCGGCGCCGCGGGGAGGCGGGCCCGCAGTCCGGCGCCGTCCGGCCCGGCGAGCAGGCGCGCGAGCTCGGGCGACACGATGAGCTCACCCGGTTTCGGCACCGCGCTCAGCCCGGGCGGCACCGGCGCCTGCGGTCCGCCGGCCGCGACCGAGCGCAGGTCCACGAACTGGTTGCCCCGGATCGCCGACCACTCGACCACGTACAGCGGGTCGACGCCCGGCTTCGGCTGCGTGATCTCCGCGGTCGCGGCCGCGCGGTCCTCCCGCGCGCCGACGACCGAGCTCACCGAAGCCGCCGGCAGCAGCACGGCCACCACGAGCCCGATGCCCACCGTCGTCATCGTGAGGCGCAGCAGCGCCTGTCCCGACATCCGGCCGCCCCCGACGGCCAGCCGGAGGCCGAGAAGAAGGTTCGCGATCACTGCGCGAACTCCGGATCCGCCACGCGCCCGTCGCGCACCACGATCTCGTGGTCCGAGTACGCGGCGACGCGCGCTTCGTGCGTCACAAGCACGACGGCCGCGTTGGTCTGCCGCGCGGCCTCGGTGAACATGCGCATGACCTTCTCGCCGTTGAGCGAGTCGAGCGCGCCCGTCGGCTCGTCGGCGAACACCACCTTCGGCCGGGTCACGAGCGCGCGGGCCACGGCGATGCGCTGGCCCTGTCCGCCCGAGACGTCGCCCGGGCGCTTGTCCGCGACGTCGGACACCTGCAGCCGCTCCAGCCACTCGCGCGCGACGCCCTCGGCCTTGCGCCGCCCGACCTTTGCCAGGCGCAGTGGCAGCGCGACGTTCTCCAGGCACGTCAGCTCCGGCACGAGCTGCCCGAACTGGAACACGAAGCCGAACTCCGTGCGCCGCAACGCACTGCGCTCGCGGTCGCTCATGGCGACGAGGTCGCGGCCGCCGTAGGTGATGGTGCCGGCGTCGGGGCGGACGATGCCGGCGAGGCAGTGCAGCAGCGTCGACTTGCCCGAGCCCGACGGGCCCATGATCGCGAGCACCTCGCCGGCCGCGACGGACACGCCGGCGCCGCGCAGCGCCTGCGTCGGGCCGAACGCCTTCTCCACACCGTCGGCGACGAGCAGGGGTTCCGTCATGACCGCACCTCGCTCGCCAGCTCGTCGAGGCGCGCGGCCGTGAGCTCGAGCCAGCGCAGGTCGGCTTCGAGGTGGAACAGCGCGTGGTCGCAGATCAGCTGCGTCGCGAGGTCGCCGTCGCGCTTGCGGCGGGTGAGCTCGCGCATCACGTCGAGGTGCTTGGCGCGCTGCGCGTCGAGCACGGTCGTGGCGCTGCGTCCGGACAGCAGCGCGAGCACGACCTTGGTGTAGAGCGTGTTCTGCAGGTACGGCTCGGGGTTCTCCGGCGTCGCGAGCCAGTGCTCGACGTCGGTGATGCCGGCGTCGGTGATCGTGTAGCGCTTGCGCTCCGGCCCGTCGCCGGCTTCGACGCCCGCGACCTCCACGAGGCCGTTCTTGAGCAGTCGCGAGAGCGTGGCGTAGACCTGCCCGTAGGCGAGCGGCCGGTCCTGGCCGAACTGTTCGTCATACGCGCGTTTCAGGTCGTACCCGTGCCGCGGTCCTGGCTCGAGCAAGGCGAGCAGGGTGGTCCCCACTGACATGTCTGGTCCCCTTCGGACGATCGCTATACATCGAGAATATACATCGCGTGTATACGCAGGTGATCGGGGTGTGTCCGATTTGCTCAGTGGCGGTGCGTGAACGGCTTGGTGACGCCCAGGTGGACGACCTTCGTGGTGGTGGGGACCACCGTGAGTGGCCATGTGAGCTGTGTGTATGCTTCCGCATCGCTTGACTGGGTGGATTCTCACCTGATTGGTGGCCGTCGTGATCGGGGTGTGTTTTCTCACGCGGCTCCGACTTTCTGGTTCGGGCTTGGATGGGAGAACAGATGCAGGTCAGGTCAGGTCTGGTGCGAGGCGGGATCGCGGCTGCCGCCGCGGCCGTCGCGCTGATGGCGGCCGCTCAGGGCGCCACCGCGGACACCGGCGCGAAGGCTGAAGACGGCGCGGCCCGCGGGCGCCTCGTCCCCGGCGCGTTCACCAACGGTTTCGGTGTCAACCTGAACGAAAACGGCAAGGACCACTACTACGACACGGTCCTGTTCGGCCTCAAGCTCTCCGACGGCAGCACGCTGAAGCTGTACTGCGTCGAGATCGAGACGAACATCGACGAGCAGCAGGACATGCTCGAGACGCCGTGGGACAAGTACCCGAACCCGGACTCGCCGTTCAACCAGAACAACGCGAAGATCAACTGGGTCCTGCACCACGGCTTCCCGACCGAGGACCTCAAGGGCATCGAGGCCGAGCTGAAGGGCGTCACGCTGCACGACGGCCTTTCGCAGGCCGAGGCGATCGCCGCCACGCAGGCCGCCGTCTGGCACTTCAGCGACGGCAAGGAGCTCGACCGCGACAAGCCCGTCCAGTACGGCAACGCGGACAACGGCGCCGACGTGCTCGCCCTGTACGACTACCTCACGGGCAGCGACAACGTCGGCATCGGCCAGCAGCCGAAGCCGACGCTGAGCATCACCCCGGCCTCGGCCAAGGGCGAAGCCGGCACGAAGATCGGCCCGTTCACCATCGCCACCACCGGTGACATCACCGACCTCACCACGCAGCTGCCCGACGGCGTCAAGCTGACCGACGCCGACGGCAAGGCCGTGACGGAGGGCGAGGTCAAGGACGGCACCAAGCTGTACCTGGACGTGCCCAAGGACGCGAAGGCCGGCACCGCCGAGCTGGCGCTCAAGGCCGTTGGCCACCTCGACACCGGCCGCCTGTTCGTGGGCGAGAACTACGCCAAGCACCCGGCGCAGTCGCTGATCGTCGCGGAGTCGCAGAAGACCACGGTCGACACCTCGGCCACCGCCACCTGGGCCGAAGCCGGCGTCACCCCGCCGACCACCCCGGCGGCCCCGGCGGCCCCGGCCACCCCGGCGGCCCCGGCCGGCGGCTCGGCGCCCCTGGCCAACACCGGCGTGGACGCCTCCCTGCCCATCGGCATCGGCGCGGCCCTCGTCCTGGCCGGCGGCGCGATGCTGGTGCTGGTGCGCCGTCGTCGTAGCAACGCCTGATTGTTGTAGCTGACCGAAGAAGCGGGGCTGGTCCATTGTGGACCGGCCCCGCTTTCGTTTTGCCTGGATCAGCCGACGACCACGCCGGTGATCACGCCTTCCTCGGCCACCAGGCGCACGCGGCGGTGAATCTTGATCGCGGCGCGGTCGTGGGGAGTGGGGGTGTCGATGACGTAGCCGTGGCGGGTCAGCTCGATCACGGCTTTGCGGATCGGCGTCCCGACCACGTCTTCGGGGCGGAACGCCGGATCGCGCGGTGGTCCGCCGTCGCGGATGCCCTTGTGGCCCATGGAGCCACGGTACTCAGAGGTGGTCCGCGTCCACGATCGCTTTTGTGAAGTCCGCAGCCGCTTCCTGCGGGACGCTGTGGCCGATGCCGGGCAGGACGCGGTGGGCGTAGGGGCCCGTGAACTGCTTGCGGTAGGCCGAGCCGCGGGCGGCGGTGCCGTCGAAGTCGCCCGCGAGGGTGATGGTGGGCAGGGCGATGGCGGGGCTCTGCTGGAGCTTCGCCTCTGCGTCTTCAAGTTGGTGATGAGGTACCCGCTCACGAGCACCGGCGCCTTGCACCGCCGCGGCCACAGCGCAGCCACCGCGCCGGCCGTGCGCGAGCCCCAGTCGAAGCCGCCGATCACGGCGCGGGCGATCTCCAGCGCGTCCATCAGCGCGATGACGTCGGCGGCGACAGCGGACTGCTGGGCATTGCGGAACGTCGGACCCGAGCGGAACGTCGTGGTCCCGTAGCCGCGCAGGTACGGCACGATCACGCGGTAACCCCGAGCCGCCAGCGAGGGCGCGACGTCGACGTAGCTGCGGATGTCGTACGGCCACCCGTGCAGCAGGAGCACGACCGGTCCGTTCGCGGGGCCGACGGTGGGCAGTGGCGGAGTGGCTTCGCGCCCGTCAGGTGACGCCGTGCATGTACGTCATCCCTCGCGGCGCAGCGCAGCACCCAGCTCGCCGCGGGCGCTGATGCCGAGCTTCGGGAAGATCCGGTGCAGGTGCGTGCTCACGGTCCGGTGCGACAGGTACAGCCGCTGCCCGATCTCCCGGTTCGTCAGGCCCTCCGCGGCCAGCTGCGCGATGTTCAGCTCGTGCGCCGTGAGGTCACCCAGCGCGTCCGGCTCGCGGTCCGGCGTCGCTTCGCCCGCGGCGCGCAGCTCGCGAGCGGCCCGTTCGCTCCACGCGGTGACGCCGAGTGCGTCGAACGTTTCCCTCGCCGCCCGCAGCACCGGTCGCGACTCCGCCGCCCGGCGGCGCCGGCGCAGCCACTCGCCGAACGCGAGCTGCAGCCGTCCGCGTTCGAGCGGCCAGCCCGTGAGGTCGGCTTGCAGGGCCACGCGGAACAGGTCCTCGGCTTCTTCATCGGAGGCGAGGACGGCTCGGGCGTAGCGCAGGCCGTGGTGCAGCGCGGGGGACGTCGTCGGGGCTTGGCCGAGCGCGGTGATCAGGCACCGCACCACGTCGGCGCGATCGCAGTGGACGGCCGCGTCGGCCAGCTCCGGCAGGACGTAACAGCGCAGCGCCAGCTGGTACGCGGGGTCGGCCGGGTCGAAGACGCGCAGGAGTGCGGCCACGGCGTCGGCGTGCCGGCCCGCGCCGAGAGCGGCGAGACCGCGGGCGAGCTGCACCGTTGTGAGCACGGGCCGGGCGCCCGCCGCGAGGCCCACACGTTCGGCCTCTGCGGCCAGCTTCTCCGCCAGTGAGTGGTCCCCGCGCAACGCCGCGATCTCCGCCTGCACGGCCCGGGCCAGGCCGACCATGTACGGCTGGCGCGTCTCGTGGGCCAGCCGGCCGGCCTCTTCCGCCGCGGGCAACGCGGCCGCCAGATCGCCGAGGCGGGCGTGGCTCCAGGCCTGCACGGCCAGCGCGCGGCTCAGCAGGCCGAGGCGGCCTTCGGCGCGGAGACCCGGCTGCGCCGCCAGGGAGAACCGGGCCGCGAGGTCGAACGCCCCCACCTGCAACGCCGCGCTGCCGAGGAACCGGATCACGGTCGGGTCGGTGGTTCGGTCCGCCAGCTCCCGCAACGCCGCCACCACCTCGGCCCCGCGCGCCAGCGGCGTCACGTAGGCCGCGATCGCCACCATCCGCGGGTCGGCCGGGTCGACGGGGAGTTCGCCGGCGATCGCGGTGATGCGTTCGCGCGCCGCGGCGCCGGGTTCGACCCAGAAGCACCGCATGGCCGTGCTCCAGAAGATCCGCATGGCGAGGTCGAGATCGCCGTCGCGCGCCACGGCGCCCGCCAGCGCCGCCAGCTCGGACGCACCGGCGGCGCCTTCGCGCACACCGTCGTCGAACCCGGTCGGCAGCCAGGTCACGAGGGCCCGTTGCCGCGGGGTGAGGTCCATTGTGGACGCTTCCGCCAGCAGCCGGTCGACCACGTCACGCCGGCCGGATTCGACGGCGAGGTCGGCGGCTCGGAGCAGCCGATCGGCGCGCCGCGCGTCGGTCTCGCTGAGGCGGGCGGCCTCCTCCAGTGCCGAGATCGCGGCCGCGACGCCACCCCGGCGCCGGGCGTCACCCGCCGCCGCTTCCAGCTCGGCCGCGACGGTCTCGTCCGTCCCGGTCGCCGCCGCCGCCCGGTGCCAGGCTCGCCGTCCAGGCTCGGTCAACGTCGCGGCCAACGCGTGGTGCGCGGCGCGACGAGCGGCGGGTGTCGCCGAGCGGACGATGGCGGCGCGGGTCAGCGCGTGCCGGAACGTGACGGTTGTCGCGGCCACCTCGACCAGCCCAGCGGCCGGCCCGAGCGCGTCGGCGCCGGTGGCCTTGAGGGTCTCGGCGAGGGAGGTGCTGTCGTTGAGGGCGGCGACGAGGAGGCTCGTGCGCGTCGCCTCCGGCAGCTCGGCGACGCGGGCGGCGAAGGCGTGGTCCAGCGGGTCGGTCCGGGCGGCGGGCAGTTCGCTGAGCGCGAGGGGGTTGCCGGCGGCTTCCCGGAGTATCCGCGCGCGGGCGTCCGGGGCGAGGTCCGGGGCGACGTGGTCGAGGAGCTCCTCGGCGTCGTCCGGCGGCAAGGGGCGCAGTGTGAGGGAGGGAAGGTCGTCGAGGCGGGTGGGTTCGTCGTCGCGGGCCGTCGCGATCAGGACGACGGGCTCGGACTCGACCCGGCGGGCGACGAAGGCGAGCACGTCCTGGGTCGCGCGGTCGAGCCAGTGGACGTCGTCCAGCAGCAGGACCAACGGGGTGGCGGCGGCTGCTTCGCTGAGCAGGTTGAGCACGGCGAGGCCGACCATGTAGCTCTCCGGCGCAGCGCCGTCGACGAGGCCGAGGGCGGTGCGCAGAGCCGTGCGCTGGGTGGCGGGCAGCTCGGTGGTGGCGTCGCGGCGGGGGTAGAGGAGCTGGTTGAGGCCCGCGTAGGGGAGGTGCTGCTCGGGCTCGGCGCCGGTCGCGGTCAGGATCGTCGTGCGCGAGGGGCCGAGCTGCCGGCGGACGGTGGCGACCAGAGCGGACTTGCCGACACCCGGCTCGCCCCGCACCAGCAACGCCCCGCCGCGCTCGCCGACGCCGTCGACCAGCTCCGCCAGGCGTTTCTGCTCCAGCTCCCGTCCGAACAGGACTGAACTCCTCTCCTCGGCCACGTCAGGGCAACGGCTCGTCGCGGGCGGTGATCCACAGGCGGTACCACTCTTCGTGCGTGAGCGCCGGTTCGCGGTTCACCGCGTCACCGCAGGCGCGGATGCGTTCGGGCCGGGTACTGCCGAGCACCGGGGCGATCCGCGCCGGGTGTCGCATCAGCCACCAGAGGACGATGGTCTCCGGCGTGGTGTCGTGGTGGGCAGCCAGTTCCTTCACCAGCTGGGCCGTCGCCTCCTCGACCGGAGTGGCCTGGCGTCCCGTGTAGACACCCTGAGCCAGGGAACCCCAGGACTGGAGCTGGATCCCGTGCTCCACGCAGTATTCGAGGGTGCCGTGGGGAAAGCCGTTGGCAGCGGCCGCCGAGGTGTTCACGAGCACACCCGACTCGACCCAATCCCGGCGTGCGAGGCTCATCTCCAGCTGGTTGGCCACCAAGGGAAAGTCCACCCGCGACCGCAACGCGGCGATCTGCGCGGCGCTCATGTTGGACACGCCGAAGTGCCGGACCAGCCCGTCCTCACGCAGGCGGTGCAACGCCTCGGCGACCTCGCCGAGATCCGCCAGCGGGTCGGGCCGGTGCAGGAGCAGCACGTCGACGTATTCGGTGCGCAGCCGTTCGAGGCTCTGCTCCAGGCGGGCGACGATGCCGGCGCCGCGCAGGTCGTAGAAGCCGCCGTCGAGCCGGATCCCGCACTTGGTCTGGAGCACGATCCGCTCCCGCAGCCCCGGCGTGCGCGCGAGCACCTCCCCGAACACGGCCTCCGCCTTGCCGTGGCGGTAGATGTCCGCGTGGTCGAAGGCGGTCACGCCGATGTCCAGCGCGGCGGTGATCGCCGCCTCGGCGGCATCGACGTCGGCGGGCGCGTACGGCGCCGGGTCCCAGCTGCCGCCGAGACCCATGCAGCCGTACCACGCCGGGGGCGCGGGGGCGGTGATCGTGTCCACCCGCGCGAGTGTAATCAGCGGAGGAACCGGAACGCCGCCCGAAGTTCTTTCGAGAACAGCTCCGGCTGCTCCCACGCGGCGAAGTGGCCGCCGTTGTCGACCTGGTTGTAGTAGCGCAGGTCGTGGTAGGCGCGCTCGGCCCAGCTGCGCGGCGCGCGGTAGAGCTCGCCGGGGAACACGGTGATCGCGGCCGGGATCGAGACGTCGACGGCGTTGAAGTTGTTCGCGTTGTTCTCCCAGTAGAGCTGCGCAGACGACACGGCGGTGTTGGTGACCCAGTAGAGGGTGATGTCGTCGAGCATCTCGTCGCGGGTGAGCACCTTCTCGGGCACATCAGCACTGTACGTCCAGGCGGCGAACTTGTCGTACATCCACGAGGCGAGGCCCGCGGGCGAGTCGGCCAGTCCGAAGCCCACGGTCTCCGGGCGCGTGACCATCATCGCGGAGTAGCCGGAGCCGCGCGTGTAGAGGGCGTTGAGGGAGTCGAACGCGGCACGCTCCTCAGTGGACAGACCCGACGGCGCGGGGCCACCGTCGGTGAGGATCTTCGCGATCTCGGGCGGCACGGTCGCCGGCATGTTCACGTGGATGCCGAGCAGCCCGGCGGGCTTCTGCGCCGCGAGCACGTCGGAGACGACCGAACCCCAGTCGCCGCCTTGCGAGACGTACTCGCGGTAGCCCAGGCGTTTCATCAGGACATCCCACGCCCGTGCGATCCGTGCCGGGCCCCAGCCGGTGGCGGTCGGCTTGCCCGAGAAACCGTAGCCAGGCATCGAGGGGATGACGACGTGGAACGCGTCGGCCGCACTGCCGCCGTGGCGCGTCGGGTCGGTGAGAGGCCCGATGACCTTGAGCATTTCGAGGACCGAGCCCGGCCAGCCGTGGGTGATGACGATGGGCAGCGCGTTCTCGTGCTTCGAGCGGATGTGCAGGAAGTGGATGTCGAGGCCGTCGATTTCCGTGATGAACTGGGGGAGTGAATTGAGCTTCGCCTCGACCTTGCGCCAATCGTAACGGGTGGTCCAGTACTTCACGAGATCCTGGACGCGTTGGAGCTGCAAGCCCTGCGAATCGTCGGCGACAGTCTCCCGTGTCGGCCATCGCGTGGCGTGCAGCCGGTTGCGGAGATCGGTGAGGTCGCGTTGCGGCACGTTGATGCGGAAGCGGCGGATGGCGCTGGGCGCAGCGGTGGTGGTCACCGCGTTCGCGGGCGCGGACAGCAGCGTCGACGCACTGGCCGCGACGGCCAGCGCCCCCGCCGACGTGGCGAGGAACCGACGCCGCGAATGCTCGGACGTGTTCTCGGACATCACTGTTTCTCCTCGACGGGAAAGAATGCGGCCCGGACGGCCGTTTCCGACGCTAGCCGTTCTTGATCATCGCGGCCAGCGCCCGCATCCCGCCGAGGAAAGATGGCGAGTTCCGTTGTTTTTCTGGCGTTATCCGTGGGTGGATATTACGGAGTTCTTGCCCGGCACCGAGTCTCCCCGGCGCCGGGCAAGAGAATCTCAGATCAGGCCGAGCTGCGCCAGATCCGCCGCGTACTTCCGGATCAGCTCCGCCGTCACGTGCGGGATGTCCTTGTCCGCGCCGATGCCGGCGTCCTGCACCGCCGAGCGGAAGCGCTCGGTCGGGATGCCGGCGCCGTCGACCGGTTCGGCCGGAGCGGAGAACGCGTGCAGCAGCGGCAGCAACGAGTGCTGCTTCTGCTTTTCCGGCAACCCGCGGATGGCCGTCTCGAAGCGGGCGAACCATTCGGCGTAGTCGTCGATGCGCTTGATCGGATACCCGGCCGCCACGAGCCAGTCGACATATGTGTCGAGCGAAACGCCGTCCTCGTGGGGGTTGAGGACGTTGTAGGTGCGGTAGCCCTCGGTCGCCTGGGTGCCGAGGGTGGTGATGGCCTCGGCGGTGAAGTCGGCGGGCAGGCCGTCGTAGTGGGCGGGTGCCGGCGAAGAGTAGAAGGAACCCGGCGCGATGCCCGTGACGATGAGGCTGAGCAGCAGCCGCGTGAACATGTCCGGCACGTTGAGCTGGCCGGAGTATCGGCTGTGCGCGAGGATCATGTCGGAGCGGAACGTGGCGACGGGCAGGCCGAAGGCGTCGTTGGCCTCGCGCAGCAGCACCTCACCGGCCCACTTGCTGGTGGCGTAGCCGTTGGCGTAACCGTCGTCGAGCACGCGCACGGGGCTCGTCTCGCGGATGTCCGACACCTCGTCGGCCGAGGACGCCTGGTCGGAGATCACGGCCACTGTGGACAGATACGTGATCGGCTTCATCCGCGCCGTCAACGCCATCCGGATCAGCTCCGCGGTGCCCACCACGTTGGGGCCGAACAGCTGGTCGTAGGGCAGCACGTGGTTCACCAGCGCGGCCGGGTGCACGATGAGGTCGACGGTGTCGGCCAGCCGCCGCCAGGTCGTCTCGTCGAGGCCGAGGTCCGGCTCACCGATGTCGCCCGCCAGCACCTCCAGGTGGTCGGCGGCCAGGTCGCGGAAGTGGCGCAGCAGCTTGATGTCGCCGCTGTCGAACGCGTCCTCGAGCCGCTTGCGCGCCGCTTCGGCGGAGCGGCCGCGGACGATGCAGACGAGCCGGCCGCCCGATTCGGCCAGGCGTTCCAGCCACTCCAGGCACAGGAACCGGCCGAGGTAACCGTTGGCGCCGGTCAGCAGCACCGTGCCGACGGTGCCGGTGGGGCGCGCCAGCGTCGACGCGCCCTCGAGCGTGGCCGCGTCGAGGAACTTGTCGAGCGTGAGCGCGTCGGCGCGGGCCTCGGTGCTGCCCGCGCCGTGCACGTTGGCGAAGGTGGGCCGCTTGGCACCCGACGCGCGCGCGTCCTCGATGTACGAAGCGAGCTTGCGCAGGTCCGTCGCCGGGCTGATCACGACCCCGACCGGCACCTCGACGTCGAAGATCTCCCGCAGCAGGTTGGAGAACGTAAGCGCCGACAGTGAGTCGCCGCCCAGCTCCACGAAGTGTGCCTCAGGCCTCAACTCGCCCGAAGACGCGCCGAGCAGCGCCTGCGCCGCCCGCACGACCGTGTCGAACACCGGCTGCGAACGCCCGGCCTGCCGCAGTTCGCGCAGCTCGCTCGACTCGCGCTCGGCGATCTCGCGGTAGAGCCGTTCGAGCCGCTCGCCGTAGTGCTCCTTGAGCTTCGGCCGCGACAGCTTGCGGATTCCGGTGAGCAGCCCGTTTTCGGGACTGAACGGCTCGGTCTCCACGAGGAAGTCCCGCGGGATCTCGTACGAGTTGAGGTCGGACTTCTTCGCGATGCTCTGCAGCGATTCGCTCAGCTGCACCTTGAGCTTTTCCTCGTCGCCAAACGCTTCCAGCGCCTCCGCCGTCGGCACGATCACCGCGAGCAGGTACGCGCGCTCGCTGCTGCCGTAGAGGTAGATCTGGCGGATCGCCGGCGCGGCCGCGAATTCGGCCTCCAAACGCGACACGGCCACGAACTCGCCCTGCGACAGCTTCAGCACGTTCTTGCGCCGGTCGATGTAGAACAGCGTTTCCGGGGCGGTCTCGACCATGATGTCGCCTGTGCGGTAGTAGCCGTCCTCGTCGAACACCTCCGCCGTGGCGTCGGGGCGCTTGTAGTAGCCGGGCACCAGGCTCGTCGCCTTGACCAGCAGTTCCCCGCGCGGGTGCGGGGAGTCCGTGGAGAAGTAACCGAGCTCCGGCACGTCGTCGAGCTTGTAGTCGAGCACCGCCGGGCGGGTCGGCTTGTGGTCGAACAGCACGATGCCGGTCTCGGTCGATCCGTAACCGTCGTGCAGTTCGAGGCCGAGCACCGACTCGATGAAGGCCTGCATCTCGGCCGACAGCGGCGCGGAACCGGAGCCGGCCCACACCATCCGCCCGCCCAGGAAGCTCGTGCGCAGGTCGAGCTTGACCTCGGCTTCCAGCTCGGCCGAGTAGCCGGCGCCCAGCGCGCGGCGGTCGAGCTCACTCTGGTAGTGGTGGAAGATCATGTCGCAGATGCGCGGCACCATCACCGTCTGGGTGGGGCGCGTCAGCGCGATGTCCTCGAACAACGTGGACAGGTCACTCTTCGCGGCAAAGTGGACCGTACCGCCCTTGGCCAGGATATCCACCAGCAAGGCGCGGCCCATCACGTGGCTGAGCGGCATGAAGTTGAGGTCCACCAACGGGAACGAAGGCCGTTCGCGGAAGAGCCCGTGCCACAGGTTGGCGATGAGCCGGTCGGTGTACATCGCCCCCTTGGGCGTGCCGGTGCTGCCCGAGGTGTAGATGAGCAGCGACAGGCGATCCGGGTCCGCGTCCAACGCCGGCGGCGCGGCGGCGCCGCGTTCGAGCACCGCACTCAGCGGCTCGATGACGATCGGGCTGTCGGCCGAGGCGAGCCGTGCCTGGGCGGCCTCGAACTTCTCGCGCTCGGCGTCGACGTCGGAGTGGTAGTCGAACACCACCAGGCGGCGCACGGTCGCGCTGTCGAGCACGAGGTCGACGGCGGTCTCGAGGTTGTCCACGTTGGACGCCAGGAGCTTCGGCCCGGTCTCGGCGAGGATCGGCTTGAGCGTGCCCGCCGTCGCGCCGGCCTGCAGCGGCACCGACACCACGCCGGCGCGGACGCAGGCGAGGTCGATGATCGCGTACTCGGTGCTCGTGAAGCCGAGCGTGGCCACGAAGTCGCCGATGGCCACAGGGATTTCGGCGTGCTGGGCCCACTCGCCCGCGACGGCGCCCGCGCGCTGCCAGGCTTCGCGATAGGTCACGGTGTCGAACCGCGGCAGCAGCCGGCGGGTGGTGCGGCCGGTCGCCGGGTCGGTCACCGCCTCCGTGGCCCGTTCGGCGAAGGCGGCGCGCTCGGCGTACCCCGTCATCACCGTTTCGATCAGCTCGACCAGCGACAGCCCCGGTCGTCGGATCGCCTCGTCGACCCGGGTGTCGGGGGCGGCGCCCCGCAGCTGCGGCTCAGCGGCCAGTAGTTCCTCGACGCGGTGCTCGGTACTGGTGATCTCGGTCGGCGGGGTCGCCAATGCTCAGCCCTCCCTGGGTCGGCGTTCGTCCAGCGGGAGGCGCCGTCGGCTCCTTTTGGGCTAGTTGTTTGCGTACCCTAAGTTTACTGATCGTGGTCGGCCGAGCAGTGGCTTGTGATGGTGATCATGAACGCGTTGTGCTGCTTCGATCACTCCTGGTACGGAAACGGTCAATGGGCAACAGCAGTAACACGTACCCCGAGATTCTCTGACGCGGCTGAACCTCGCAAACGGGATCAGGAAGGGCTTCCGTTGCGCAGGAAGAAGTACGCGTAGCGCTCGTCCAGCTCGTTCTTCGGGACGAGGTGGACGGCGAGCGGCTGCAGGCCGCAGCGGGTGGCGGTCTGCCAGAACGCGTCGATGCCGTACGTGGTCATCTCGGCCAGCCCCGTGCGGTAGGCGCGGCGCCGGGGCCCGGTGCGCCACGAACCGGGGTCGTACTTGATCTGGATCATCGCCAGGCCGTCGGGAGCCAGCAGCTGCCGGGCGATGCGCAGCAGGCGTTCGCCGTACTCCGGGGTGGGGATGAGCTCGAAGACGTAGCAGGAGAAGAAGACGTCGACCGATCCGCCGACGGCATCGAGTGCTTCTTCGGGATTCGCGACGTCGATCGCGACCGGCAAAAACGGCGTGTCACAAGCGGCTTTCACTTGGCGTTCGCATTCCTGCAACGTTTCCGCCGCGATGTCGACGCCGATGAATTCTTCCGCGCGGGGAGCGAAGTGGATCGCGTTCGCGCCACCACCGCAGCCCCATTCCAGAACGCGGTGCCACGGGCCGGTGAAGCCCGCCATCCGGGCGCCCGCGTCGAACAGGTCGAGGTGCTCGCGGCCGAGGCGCGACCACAGGTCGCTGCCCTGGAACACGGACGCGTCGCGCCAATGTGCGTTGGCCTGCCAGCGATCCCCGCTCGGCCGGCGCCAATACGTCTGCGAGTCGGCGGAGATCCGCGACTCCGGCTGGCGGGCGCCGACGGTCGCGAGCACACGCTGTGCGAGCTCTTCGGCACTCGCCGCCACCCGTTTCGCGTTGGCCACGGAAACGTGGTTCAGCAGGTTCCGGAAGTTGGCCGGTTTCTGTCTCTCGGACATGGCGGGAAACCCTTTTCGCCGTCGTTTCGGTTCACTCGCTCAGTCCGAAACCGCCCGGTGAGCGTTACCGAAGTGCCCGAAATCAAAACGAATTCCCAGAATGCCCAAAAACGATTTACGGGACGAAAGGGACTCAGTTCACGCAGGGGACGCCGTCGCCGGTGATCGGCGGCGGGGTCTGCGCGGGCGCGGGGCTCACGTACGCCGCCGGGTGCACCTGCGGCGCGCCACCGGTGCTCGACGAGCCGCTGGAGTCCTCGTAGTCCTTGCCCAGGAACACGCGGAAGTGGTCCTTGTCCAGCGAGGAGTCGGGGCTCACGGCGATGCCGCCGAGCGTCTTCGCGATCTGCGTCGCCTCGGTCTTCTGGCTGTGGCCGTAGAAGACGATCGACATCTTTCGCGTGGTCGCGTTGGCCACCGTGCCCTTGGTGTACCCGGCGGCGGTGAGCTTGTCGGCCACGCTCGCGGCCAGGCCGCTGGTGTCCGACGCGTTGCGCACGTCCACGGTGTACTGGCTCAGGCTCGAGTCACCCGGCGCGGCGGGCGCGTTCGACGAAGGGGTCGCCGGCGTGCCCAGCTGCTGGCGCACGAACTGCTGCACCTGCTGCGGGTCCACCTCCACCGCGTCGCCGTCCGACGGCGTCTTGAGCGAGATGTTCACGACCGGCACGGTGACGAACTTCAGCGCGCCCGCGCTCATGCCGTGCAGCTGCTGCGCGAAGCCGACGATGTCCCAGCCGGAGTCGACCACCACGGCCTTCTTCACGGCCGTGATCAGGTTGTCCAGCTTGCCCGGGTCGGCGAGCGTGCCGGCCGACAGGATCGTCTTGGCCATGCTCGCCATGAACACCTGCTGGCGCTTGATGCGGTCGAGGTCGCCGTTGGGCAGCCCGTGGCGCTGACGCACGAACTGCAGCGCCTTCGCCCCGCCGACGCTCTGCGGGCCGGCCGCGAAGTTCGCGCCCGAGTACGAGTCGTGCACGGCCTTGCTCAGGCACACCGGCACGCCGCCGACGGCCTCGCTCAGGTAGTAGAAGCCCGCGAGGTTCACCGCCGCGTAGTGCGTGATGGTGAGGCCGGTGAACTGCTGCACGGTGTCGATCGCCGTCTTGGCGCCGGCCTGCGCGGAGTCCGTCTCCAGCTGTGCCCCGGAGACACCCTGCGCGACCAGCTTGTTCTTCTCCGCGACGAGGCCGTAGGTGTACGCGGAGTTGATCTTGTGCTTGCCGTAGTCGCCGGCGATCTTCACGTAGGAGTCACGCGGGATGGAGATCGCGGTCGCCTGGCCGCCACCCGCGGGGATGTGGATGACGATCATGGTGTCGGTCGTGTCGCCACCGTCGTCGGCGCCGCCCGCGTGCAGCTGTGAGAGCACGTCGGCGGGCAGCGGATTGCCCTGCGCGTCGGTGCGCGTGTCGAGGCCGACCATGAGGATGTTCTGCTCGCCCAGCGGCGGCTGGTCTGTGCCGGTGATCACATCGGCCCTGGTCAGGCCGTCGGTGAGCGACTGCAGGGTCGAATACGCGTAACCGGTGCCGCCCAGCACGAGCAGGGACACGATCACGACCACGACTTGGGCCGCGCGCAGCGGACCGGAGGCCTTGGTGCGACGCATCAGGGCTCCTCTTCTGCAGGTTCTCCGGCATACCGGGGCCCGACGCCGTCCGGTGCTCGAAATGCCAACGGTAGCGGCCCCGTTTCCGGCTTCAGCCGGGGGGCGTTTTCGATGTCGTAACGGCAGTGGACAAGACCGGACAAAGGTCTGTACCGGTGATTATTCGGGGTTGGCGCAGAGTGCTCACGCGGACACGCGAAATCGCCGCCGCGGGGACGCTGGGTCCGGCGCGGCGGCGATTGTCCGACGGGTTCCGCTCAGCGGAGCAACTGAGCCTTGACGTCCGTCTTCAGCACTTTGCCCACCTTCGACCGCGGGAGGTCGGGCCAGATCTGCACGACCTTCGGGGTTTTGACGCTGCCGAGGAGCTCCTTCACGACGGCGCGCAGTTCGTCCTCGGAAACCGACCGTCCATTGTGGAGCTGGACGACCGCGGTGACCTGTTCGCCCCACTTCTCGTGCGGCAGGCCCACCACGGCGCAGTCCTGCACGGCCGGGTGCGTCATCAGGGCCTGCTCGACCTCCGCGGAGTACACGTTGAACCCGCCCGTGATGATCATGTCCTTGGCGCGGTCGACGATGTGGAGGTACCCCTCGTCGTCGAGGTAGCCGATGTCGCCGGTGTGGTGCCAGCCGTAGCGGCTGACGTCCTCGGTCGCGGCGGAGTTCTTGTAGTAGCCCGGCATCACGAGCGGCCCGCGCACCACGATCTCGCCGCGCGCGCCGGGTGGCAGCAGGGATCCGTTGTCGGACATGATGGCCACGCGCGTGAGCGGCGTGGGCCGGCCCGCCGAGGTGAAGCGTTCGCGGGCGAGGGAACCGTCGGCGTGGAAGTGCTCGGCCGGCGCCAGGGTCGAGATCATCATGGGTGCTTCGCTCTGGCCGAAGAGCTGGCCCAGCACCGGGCCGATGCGCGTGATCGCCTCTTCGAGCCGCGCCGCCGACATCGGAGCCGCGCCGTACCACAGGCATTCCAGCGAGCCGAAGTCCGTTGTGGACAGATCGGGGTGGTCCAGGAGCAAGTAGATCAACGTCGGCGGCAGGAACGTGTGCGTGATGCGATGGCGTTGCACCAGGGCCAGGAACTCGCCCAGGTCGGGTTTCGGCATCACGACGATCTCGCCGCCCAGCGTCAGCACCGGGAAGCACAGCACGCCCGCCGCGTGCGTCAGCGGCGCCAGCGCGAGGTACCGGGGCCGCGGCGAGAACGGGTAGCTCATGAGCGTCAACGCCGACATCGTCTCGACGTTGTGCCCGGTCAGCACCACGCCCTTCGGCCGGCCGGTGGTGCCGCCCGTGCCGACGAGCATGGCCACGTCGTCGGGCGGCGGCACGTCGAACGGGGTTGCCTCGAGCCCGTCGAGCCATTCCGGCAACGACACCGCGCCGGCAATCGACCCGTCGAGGCACACCACCGTTTTCACGGCCGGCAGGTCCGGCAGGATGCGGGAGACGAGCGGTGCGAACGAAGACTGCACCAGCACGCATGTGCAGTCGAACAGGTCCAGCAGCTCCCTGTTCTCGGCCGCCTCGTTGCGCGGGTTGACCGGGCACCAGACCGCCCCTGCGCGGCTGATGCCGAAGACGCAACCGAACGAAACCGGATCGTTCCCCGAGAGGATCGCGACCTTGTCGCCCGGCCGCACGCCCGAGCGCGCCAGCGCCCGCGCGACCCGCCAGGACAGTTCCTGGACCTCGCCGTAGCTCAGTGAGACGCCGTTCTTCGTCAAGCACGGCGCCGAAACGCCCAGCGAGGCGCCCTTGTCGAGGTAGTCGATCAACCGCACCGCTCGTCTCCCCGGCTCACGCGTGCACGGTCAGCACGGGGTTGGACACGAGCCCGAACGACCGCAGCACCCCGAGCAGCTCCCGGTGCCCGAACGCCTGGCACGCCGACGCGAACCCGGCGCGCCGCGGCGGCTGCTGCAACAGCGAGTACGCGGCATACGCCTGCAACAGGCCCGTCTGCTTGTAGTTGCAGGTCCCGTGGATCACGCAGTGGGCGCGGCCCAGCGGACCGGACGCGTGCACCGAGTCCAGCGACGTGTTCAGCCGCTGGTTCTCCCGCGGCGGCATCTCGTCGCGCACGGCGGCGGCCTGCTCGTGCAGCACCTTCAGCTTCTCCGCCTCCGGCAGGTCCTTCACCTGCTCCAGCACGGCGGCCACGATCATCGGCACGCCCTGCATCAGCGCGCGGTCGAACACGCCGCCGATGGCCTTCACGTTGGCCACGCGCGGGTCGCGCTTGAACCACACCGGGTGCGAGGTCCCGCCCCACGGCAGCGCGAGGCCGGTTTCGTGGTGACCGGGCACGACGACGTCGTGCAGCCCACCGTCGGCCGGCCACTCCTGGTACTCGTTCTGCTCCAGGTAGTACGCCGACGAGAGCGCCGCGTTGACGAGGATCGTGCGGGTCGACGCGACGGTCGGGTAGCCCTTCCAGAACACCAGGATGTCGAGGGTGTCCAGGCCCGGCGTCTCCAGGCAGATGTTCGCGGCGATCTCGCCGGTCGTGTACATCTGCGCGATGCCCGGCGACAGCAGCAGCCCTTGGGCCGCCATGTCGGCGCCGTAGCGTTCCTCGGCCGAGATCAGCCAGTCCTGCTCACCGGTCGTGTCGAGGTAGTGCGCCCCCGACGCGAGACAGGCCTGCACGACCTCGTGGCCGTACTCGCTGAACGGGCCGACGGTGTTGCACACCACCGACGCGCCCGCGAACAGCTCGGTGAGCGGGCCGACCTCGTGGGCCACCTCCACCACCTCGTGGTCGACGGTGTCGAGGCCGGGGATGTGGTCGAGCGACTCCTGAAGCCGCGCCTTGTCGCGCCCCGCGGCGACGAAGGGCACGTTGTACTCGCGCAGGTATTCGCAGATCAGGCGTCCGGTGTAGCCGGAAGCGCCGTAGACGACGACGGGCTTGCTCACGACGGTTGTCCTTTCGCAGAGGTCGCTGAAGTCAGTGGGGTCGGCTCGGATTTCCGGTCACATGCCCATGCCGCCGTCGACCGGCAGCCCCGCGCCGGTGATGAAGCGGGCGGCGTCGGAGGCGAGGAACACCACGGCGTCGGCCATGTCGGCCACCTCGCCGAGCCGTCCCGCGGGCGTCTGCGAGACCACGGCGCCGATCGCTTCCTCGACGCTCGGGAACAACCCCACGTCGACGACGTCGTTGGCCAGCTGGTTGCCCATCTGCGTGGGCACGAGGCCCGGGTACACGCAGTTCACGCGCACGCCGTAACCGAGCTTCCCGGCCTCCATCGCGGCCACCCGCGTGAGCCGGTCGACGGCCGACTTCGTGGCGGAGTAGCCCGCGATCCCGGGGAACGCGATGGTGGCGGCCACCGAGGAGATGTTCACGACCGCCCCGCCGTTGCCGGCCGCGCCGCCGGGACGCATCGCGCGGAACGCGTGCTTCACGCCGAGCGCGGTGCCCAGCACGTTGACCTCGAGCATCTTGCGCACGTGGGCGGGGTCGAGGTCGGCGACGAGGCCGGTGATCTCCACGCCGGCGTTGTTCACCAGCACGTCGAGGCCGCCGTATTCGCCGACGACCGCGCTCACGGGCTGCTCCCAGCCCGCGTCGTCGGTCACGTCCAGGCGGACGAACCCGGCCGTGGCGCCGGTCTGCTTGATGGAGTCGGCCGTCGCGCGGCCCAGTTCCTCCTGCACGTCGGCGATGACCACGGTGGCCCCGGCCTTCGCGAGCGCCCCGGCCATCCCGGCCCCCAGGCCCTGTGCCCCACCCGTCACCAGCGCGGTTCGCCCGCTGAGGTCGTACGAAACCATCGACATCTCCTCCTTGAGACATGCGGCGTAGGTCACACCGTAGCCAACTTTGGACAGTCGTCAAGATTTTCTTGGACAGTCGTCAAGAGATTTCCGCGCCGAGAGCCGGGCCGCGCTAGACTCCCGGCGTGACGCAGGCAAAGGAGCGCATCTCGCGCCGGGGCGTGGACAAGTTCGCCCAGCGGCGCGAGCAGCTGGCGGAATCCGCGCTGCAGGCGCTCGCCGAGCTGGGCTACGCCCGCACGAGCCTGCGCGAGATCGCCCAGAAGTCCGATTTCTCCCACGGCGTGCTGCACTACTACTTCGCCGACAAGGTCGAGCTGCTCACCTACGCGGTGCGCAAGTTCGAAGAGGTCTGCGTGACGCGCTACGACGACGTCGTGGCTGAGGCGAACACCGCCGAGGAGCTCGAACGCGGCTTCGGCGCGGCCATGGCGGCCACGCTGCGCACCGACGCCGTGATGCACCGCCTCTGGTACGACCTGCGCAACCAGAGCCTGTTCGAGGAGTCCTTCCGCGCCGACGTGCTGGAGATCGACGACCGCAGGCAGGCCATGATCTGGCGCGTCGTCGAGCGCTACGCCGAGCTGGCCGGCGCCGTGCCGCAGGTGTCCGAGGCGGTCGCGTATGCCACGTTCGACGGCCTCTTCCAGCAGTTCCTGCTCCGGCACCTGGCCGGGCGGGAGACGGCGGCCGCCGAGCTGGGCGAAGCCGTGCCGCGGGTGGTCAAGCAACTGTTCTGCACGGCCTGACGTCGTGTGCTGCCCGGCCGTGTGAGTGTGCCGGGCGATTCCACAGCATCAGGTTAGGATTCCGACGTTCGGTCGGCAGGCAGGAGGGCCAGTGGTCGAGAAAGCGCGCTGCGCAGGGGGTGCTCGGTGACGGCGTCCTCGGCTGAGTTGCCTCCGGAGCCCCAGGAAGTGGTCGGCCCGCTCACGCGCGCGGCGATCTTCCTCGTGGTCCGCGTGAACCCCGGCGGGGAGTCCGCGGCGAGGGATCTGCTGGCCGATCTGGCCGGGCTGCAGCGTTCCGTCGGGTTCCGGTCGCTGGACGGCGGGCTCACGTGCGTGGCCGGCATCAGCTCGTCGGCGTGGGACCGGATCTACGGCTCGCCGAAGCCGGCCGAGCTGCACGACCTGCCCGTGTTCGCGGGCGACAAGCACACGAGCGTGACGACGAAGGCCGACCTGCTGTTCCACCTGCGGGCCGAGCGCATGGACCTGTGCTTCGAGCTCGAGTCGCTGATCATGGCGCGGCTCGAGGGCGTGGTCACGGTCGTCGACGAGGTGCAGGGCTTCCGCTACTTCGACGCGCGTGACGTGCTCGGGTTCGTCGACGGCACCGAGAACCCGACCGGCCGCGGCGCCGTCGAGGCCGTGCTGGTCGACGACGACGAGGCGTTCAACGGCGGCAGCTACGTGGTCGTGCAGAAATACCTGCACGACATGGCGGCGTGGAACAAGCTCACCACCGAGCAGCAGGAGCTGGTGATCGGCCGGCGCAAACTGTCCGATGTGGAGCTCTCGGACGACGAGAAGCCCGCCGACTCGCACATCGCGCTCAACGTGATCGAAGACGAAGACGGCAACGAGCTCGAGATCCTGCGCGACAACATGCCCTTCGGGCGCCCCGCGTACGGCGAGTTCGGCACGTACTTCATCGGCTACGCCAAGACGCCGTCGATCATCGAGACGATGCTGGAGAACATGTTCGTCGGCTCGCCGCCGGGCAACACCGACCGCATCCTCGACTTTTCGACGCCGCTGACGGGTGCGTTGTTCTACGTGCCCGTGGCGGAGTTTCTGGAAGACCCGACCGTCGCGAGCGAAGCGTCGGACGAGCCCGAGCCCCAGCCCCCGTCACTCAAGCCCGGTACCTCGCTGGGCATCGGCAGCCTGCGAAGGAGTCCCCGGTCATGAACAACCTGCATCGCGAACTCGCCCCGATCTCCGACGTCGCCTGGTCGGACCTCGAGGACGAGGCCCGGCGCACGTTCGCCGAGTTCGCGTCGGCGCGCAAGGTGGTCGACGTGGTCGTGGCCGACGACGCGACGCTCTCGGCCGTGGGCACCGGGCACGTCGAGGGTGTCGAGAGCCCGCTGGCCGGCGTGACCACGCGGCTTCGCACGGCGCAGCGGATCGTGGACCTGAAGGTGCCCTTCACGGTCTCGCGCGAGGCCGTCGACTCCGTGGAGTGGGGCGCGAAGGACCCGGACTGGCAGCCGGTGAAGGACGCCGCGCAGGCGATCGCGTACGCCGAGGACCGCATCGTGTTCGACGGCTTCGCCGGCGCCGGCATCGCGGGCATCCGGCCCGCGTCCTCGCTGAGCCCGGTCGCGCTGCCCGGTGAGGCGAGCGCGTACCCGAAGGCGATCGGCGACGCGCTGGCGAAGCTGCGTTCGGCCGGCGTCGCGGGGCCGTACTCGGTGCTGCTGAGCAACGCCGCCTACACCGCCGCGATCGAGGCGGCCGACCACGGTTACCCCGTGCTGGAGCACCTGAAGCAGATCGTGGACGGCGACCTGATCCTGACGCCGGCGATCGAGGGCGCGTGTGTGCTCACGACCCGCGGCGGCGACTACGAGCTGCACTTCGGGCAGGACCTGTCGATCGGCTACACGAGCCACGACGCCGACAGCGTGCAGCTGTACTTCCGCGAGACGCTGACGTTCCTGGTCAACACGGCCGAAGCCGCGGTCGGCCTGACTGCTTGAGTTCGACCGGGGAAGCCGCCTTGTCCGGGCGGCTTCCCCGATTGCTCCAAAGCTTGGTTCAGAGCTTTTCGGCCGCTTCGTACAGGTTCTTCGCGTCCGCGCCGAGCGGGGCGCCTTCGAGGCTGAGGGTCTTGGACTCGCCGGTGGTCTCGTCGTAGTCGAGCTCGCCGCGGCTGGTGACCGAGAAGATCTCGCCGCTGCCGGTCCAGCGGTTGAAGCCGTCGAGCCACGGGCCGCCGCTGGAACCGCCGGCCATGTCGCACGTGGACATCCAGTGGTCGAACTCGGCCGGGTCCTGGTGCGTGGGCAGGTCGCACCACATCAGCGCTTCCCCGAAGTACGCCTTCGAACCGGGGTAGCCGACGATCGCGGCCTGCGTGGTTCCCTGGTGGTCGAAGGAAATCCGCTGCGTGCCCGCGACCTGGGCGACGTGCCGCCCCTGCTGCTGGTCGAGCACGACCATGGCGACGTCGGGTTCGCTGCCGGTGGTGTACGAGTGGCGGAAGGCGAGCGCGCGCGTCGCGAACACCCCGTGCGGGCGGCGGCCCTGGTCGTAGCCGGGGACGAACACGGAGTTCTTGATCGGGATCACCTGGTCTTCGCGGTTCAGCCCGGCGTACGCGCAGTGCCCGGCCGTCACGAGGACGTCGCCGCTCGTGCTCGGCACGGCGGTGGCGGTGCACCAGCTGTCCTGCGGCGCCTCGCCGGGCGGGACCTCGGTGAAGAACAGCCGTCCGACGCCCTGCGGCCCCGGCCCGGACCAGCGCTTCGCCACCTGTTCCACGCGATCGATCGTGTCGGCCCCGGCGGCCTTCATCTTCTCGGGCGTCCAGTACGCGAGCGCGGCCGCTCGATCGGCGGGGCTGAAGGCGGTCACGTCGTTCTCACCGGCGGCCGAGGCGGCGGTGGTCGCTGTGGCGGACGCGGCCACCACGGCCGCGAGGGTCACCAGGGCGCGGCGGATCGTCAAGATCATCATGACCAGGAGACGGCCGGGGGCGCGGGCGGTTCCGACCCGGTCCGGTGAATTGCCCGGTCGTACTAGCCCGGGGTGCCGTCGAGGGCGTCGAGGACCTTCTCGCACGTCGCGGTGAAGCGGGCGGCTTCGGTGGGCGAGACGACGTCGAAGAAAAGCTTGCGGACCTGCGCCACATGGGCGGGGGCGGCGTCGACGATGGCCTGGTGCCCCGCGGGCGTGAGGCAGAACTCGGGGGAGCGCGCGTTGTCCGTCGCCTCGCGGCAGACGAGGCCGCGACGCTCCATGCGCTTGAGGTGGTGGGAGAGCCGGCTTTTCTCCCATTCGGTGGACTCGACGAGCTCGTACGCGCGCATCCGCTCGTCCGGGGCTTCCGACAGGGTGACCAGGATCGTGAAGTCGGCGCCGGAGAGGCCGAACTCGTCCTGCAGGTGGCGGGTGAGCGCGTGGTCGAGGCGCCGGCTCATCTCGAGGAAAGCGCGCCAGGCACGCTGCTCGCCGTCGCCGAGCCAGCGCGGTTCTGTCATGAGGGGCGATCGTACCGGGGCCGGTTTCGCGTCAGCGCGGGCAACGCGGCCAGCAATGCGAGGCCGCGCACCACGCCGGCGACGGGGTAGGGGGCGCGCAGCCCGAAGGTCGCGGCGAGGAAACCGCCGGTCAGCGTGCCGAGCGGGATGAGGCCCCAGCCGAGGAGTTTGTAGACGCTGGTGACGCGCCCGAGCAGCGGCGCCGGCACGAGGTCCTGGCGCAGGCTGACGGTGACGACGTTCCAGAGCGTGGTGACGAAACCGTTGAGGGCCAGGAAACCGCCGAGGACCACGGCGTTCGGGCTGAGGCCGATGGCGCCGAAGACCGCGGCGTTCGCGGCGAGGCTGGTGATGAGGGCGCGGTGCGGGCCGATTTTCGCGACGACCCGGGCGTTGACCAGGCCACCGGCGACGCTCCCGACGGCCGCGGCCGCGAGCAGCACGCCGTAGCCGCCGGGGCTGACGTGGAGGGTTTCGGTGGCGAGCAGGACGAGGGTCGCCGTGGCGAGCTGGCCGCAGAAGGTGTTGACGCCCAGGAGGATCGCGAGCGTCCGCAGCAGCCGGTGGTGCGCGAGCCAACGAAGGCCTTCGACGATCGGGGCTTTCCGCGTGGCTTGGTGCGTGCGGCGAGGCAGCTTCGCGACGAGCGCGGCGGACGCGGCGAAGGACACCGCGTCGAGCCCGAACGGGAGCGCGGCCGCGACGGCGAACAACGCGCTGCCCAGCGGCGGACCGGCGAACTGGACGCCCACCGTCTTCACGACCTGGAGGGAACCGTTGGCCTTGTGCAGCAACGGTTTCGGGACGACGTCGGGCAGGAAGGCCTGTGCAGCCGTGCCGAACACGACGTCGCCGGCGCCGAGGGCGACGGCCGTGACGACCAGCAGCGCGACCGTCGCCTGGTGGCCGGCGACGAGCAGCGCGACGGCACCCGCGACCGCGGCCTGCGCGAGCTGGGCGCGCGTCATGAGCCGGACGCGGTCGTGCCGGTCGGCCCAGGCACCCGCGGGCAACGTGAGCAGCAACCACGGCACGTACTCGGCGGCGGCCACGAGCGAAACCAGCCGCGGATCACGCGTGACGCTGACGGCCACCAGGGGCATGGCCGTGACGAAGGCGCCGTTGCCGACGTTGTCGATCCCGTTGGCCCACCACAGCTTCCGGTACCCCGGCGGCAGTTTCGTCACGACCGGGATCCTGGCGGCTTTGCCGCCGGTGGCGACATGATTTAGCCGAGTGCTACATACTCGGTGACGTGGCGGATCTCGTCGAGGTGGGCGTCGCCGAGCTGGCGGCGACGCGGTTCGCCGTGTCGCCGTTGTCGGAGACCGTGGCGGCGTTGCTGCAGGTCATGGGACGCACCCGGGCGCCGCTGAACCAGCCGTGGTTGCGGTGGGTCGCCGACGAGCTCGCGCGCGAGCCGCTCGACGTGCCGCTGGCCTGGGCCTTGCTGACCGCCAAGGGGCTGGGCTGGCCGAACTTCCTCGTCCCCGCCCCGGCGAACGCGGCCAGCACGATCGACGACGATCTCGCCCTGCTCCGGCGCACCACGGCGCGGCAGGTGCGGGCGAGCATCTCGCGCGTTTTCGGAGACGATCCGCCACCGGTCGTCGCGGAGCTCGCGGCGCGTCCGGCGGCGGGGTTGCGGGTGCTCGCGGACGAGCTGCGTGTGGCGTTCGAACGGCTGGTGGCGCCGTTCTGGCCGCGGATCCGGGCCGTGCTGGACGCCGACGTCGTCCACCGGGCGCGGCAGCTGACCGCCGGTGGCGCGGAACGGCTGTTCGCCGATCTGCATCCCGAGCTGAGCTGGTCGGCCGGGTGGTTGCGCCTGTCCGGGACGGGCCGCGACGTGGTCGTCAACCGGGGGCCGGGGGGCCTGGTGCTGATGCCGGTCGTGCTCGGTTCGCCCGACGTGCTGATCAAGCGCAACACCGCCACGCAGACCACCGTGCGGTATCCGGCGCGCGGCGTCGGTGCACTGTGGACGGTCGGCGCCGCGCCGGCCGGCGACGCCCTGGTCCGCCTGCTGGGCCGGGCGCGGGCCGAGCTGCTGGAGGCCTTGCGGTCGCCGGCGACGACCACGGACCTGGCGTCGTCGCTCGGGGTATCGCCGAGCGCGGTGTCGCAGCACCTGCGCGTGCTGCGGGAGAACGGCCTGGTCGCGGGGCAACGGTCCGGGCGTTCGGTGCTGTACCTGACGACCCCGCTCGGCGAGGCGCTGCTCGGCCGGCGCGCTGTTACGTGATCCTGCGCAGCTGTTACGCGGCGCGGACATTCGCCTGACGGTCCGGGGACACGCGCGTCGCACCGTGGTGCGGGTGATCGTCGTGGGGTCGTCCGGGAGTGGGAATGCCTGAAATCCGTGCCAAGTTCGTGCTGTTGCTGCTGCCCGCGGTGCTCGTCGCGGGGTGTTCGACGGCGGCGGCGGAGTGGCCGACGGGCGTCGCCTCGGGCTCTTCCGACCCCGACACCGATCCGGCGCAGGGCGGGATTCCGTCGGGCAAGGAGCTCACGCCGTTCGACACGAGCTACCCGGCCGTGTCGAAGCTGGATCCTCGGCTGCTGAAGGCAGTGCAGCAGGCGGCTACGGACGCGCGGGGGCGGGGGATCGAGTTCAAGGTGACTTCGGGCTGGCGGAGCAAGGCGTACCAGCAGCGGCTGCTCGAAGAGGGGATCCAGAAGTACGGGAGCCTCGAAAGCGCGCGTCAATACGTGAACACGCCGGAGAAATCGACGCACGTTTCCGGCAAGGCCGTGGACATCGGCCCGACCGACGCCGACGACTGGCTCATCCGCCACGGCGACGACTACGGCCTCTGCCAGGCGTATTCCAACGAGCTGTGGCATTTCGAGCTGCTCACGACGCCGGGTGGCACGTGCCCGGCGCCGTTGCCGAATGCGGCGGGTTAGCGTTCCCGGGTGCGGTTTTCGCCGGTGTGGTTTTCGCCGGTGCGGCGGCGAAACGTGTCGATCAGGAAGCACGCGACCGGGTCGCCGCCGCGTTCCGGGGTGCCGAAGCCGGGTCCTGGTGGGGTGACGACGCGGCCGTTCTGGGTGGTGAAGCCCGTGCCGGTGGCCGACGCCGTGGCCGGCACCGCCTCGAACGCCAGCGATCCGCCGATCACGGCCAGTGCCGCGACCCCCTTGCCGATGGTCCTCATCCGCTTCCTCCTCCGGTTCGTGACACCGAGCTTGGCACGCGAATTCGTCACCGGTCAAACAGGTTACGCATGGGGTAATACTTCGGTCAGGTCTTCGGCGCGCAGTCGCCCTCCCGCGACGTTCACTACCTGGTGGACGCCTGCGATCACTCAAGGTTGCTTTCGTGGGGTCAATCCCACTTCGGGCGGTAATCCGTCCGTGGCGTGGGCATATTTCGAGTGAGCAGGCCAGACCGGTGAATGAATCACCGGCGGCCGCGCTCCGCGGCGGATCGTCCGCTCGCGGACAGGGAGGGAGCCACTCCATGACCAGCACTCTTCGCCGGGCCGCCGCCGTCACCGCGCTGGCCGGCGCGGCCGCCGCGTCCGTCGCGTTCCTCGGTGCGGGTACGGCCTCGGCCATGCCCACCGACTTCCGCTGCACCGCGGCTCAGGTCGACACCACGATCGTCGCCGGCGACCCGGGTGCCGGGCAGCGCTACGCGAACGTCGTGTTCACCGCGAAGCCCGGCGAGTCCTGCAACTTCCAGGGCGCGCTGCCGGTCTCTTTCACCGGCGCCGACGGCGTCACCGTCACCCCCGAGGCCGGCTCGTCGGACGCGCCGCTGGTGACGATCGCGAACGGGCAGCAGGCCACCATGCTCCTGCACTGGAGCGGCATCGAGGCGCCCGAACACCAGGTCCAGCCCACCGCCGTCACCATCACGGCCCCCGGCACCACGACTCCACGCGGCGACTCCAGTGACCCGCGGATCACGCTGCCGTGGGACCAGTCGCCGCTGGACGCGTCCGCCGAGGCCCACAACGTCACGGTGGGACCGGTCGTCGCCGCCTGACGCCGGGGCTCGTCGCGCGGCCCGAGGGGTGCTGACGTGCCATGATCGGGCCACGCGGCGTCGACTCCTGGAGATGGCATGACCACCACCGGCCGGCGGGAGGCCGAGCTCAACAGCGGGATCCTCCCCGGCAACGTGCACGTGGACGACTGGGTGATGTTCCTGCTCGCGGTCGTCTCCGTCGGGGGCCTGGGCTACCTGCTGCTCGGGCCCCCGCCTCCGGCGGACCTCGACGCGTGGTTCTTCACCGTCGACTGCGTCGTCTGCGGCATCTTCCTGCTCCACTTCCTCTGGCGGTGGCGCAAGGTCGCCTGGCGCATGGCCTTCCTGACGCGCAACTGGTACGAGGTCTTCGCGATGATCCCGGTCGCGTACCCGCCGTTCGTCGCGCAGCACCACGTGATCACCGGCCTGCTGCTCCTCATCCGCATCGGCCGCGCGGCCGACCGCGCGGTCGGCGAGCAGTTCTTCTACCGCCTGGTGGAGAAACTTTCCGACCCGATCGTCCGCGCCATCAAGAAACCCGTGACGATCGCCGTGCTGGACGAGGTCGTCAAGGTCCTCGAGACGGGCAACTACCCGGAGAACCTCGCGAAGTCCCTCAGCGAGAACAAGGTGGAACTCCGGGCCATCATCACGGAAAAACTCGCCGCCGACCCCCAGCTCGGCCGCCTCCGCCGCCTCCCCTTCCACGACGAGATCGTCCGCGCCGCCGTCGACGCGTCCTTCCGCGTCCTGCTGGAGGTCCTCCTGGACCCCCGCATCGACGACTTCTTCTCCGCCGTGGTGAGGGAAAACCGCGAACAGATCCGCCGCGCGGTTTCCCTCGGTCTGAACGAGGTGGACGACTCCCCGGACGAAGGCCTGCTCCGCACCCGTCCCCAGCGCACTGCGGCACGGGAGTACGACCTCAGCCATCCCCGCGGCGACGGTGCCGTCAACCGCTGAACGAGTGCTGCACGCCCGGGCCCGGTGGGCGGACGGGCGGGAGTACGCTGGAGTCCTTCGTTGTCGTTGCTGCACAAGGGTTGTGTTGGCGCGCACACGGGGTGTTCCGATCGTTTCCGAGGCAAGCTGGGAAGCGTCGGGAGCCGAGTCGCGGGTTGGAGACGTGAACGTGGTGGATAGCGGGCAGCAGGTGCAGCCGTGCCGACGGCAGGAGTGCTCGGAGGACTCGCTGTGGCGCGGGCTGTGCGCCGCGCACTGGAGCCGGTGGCAGCGTGGCCTGGACGCCCTCGAACTCCCCGACGACGACGTGCCGCCGCCGCCCGCGCAGGTGTGGTGGCCGCCGGAACGGCAGGCGTTGCCGTTGAGCAGCCGGGTGCTGCCGGGGTCCTGACCTCGGCCGGGGATCACCGGAGACCTCGGCAGGGGAACAGCCCTGGCGAGCGGGGATCTTCACCTCGGCCGGGGATCACAGGAGACCGCGGCAGAGGAACAGCCCTTGCAGTCGGGGATCTCCACCTCAGCCAGGGATCAGCAGGAATCTCGACGGCGGATCAGTCGCCGGGGATCTCCACCTCGGCCCACAGGCTGGGCAGGTTCACGACGATCCCCTCCTGGCTGCTGCGTGCGATGATCACCACGGCGTCCTCGCCCGTGGGGTTTTCCTCGCGGTGCGGCACGTAGGGCGGGACGAACACGTAGTCGCCCGGTGAGGTTTCCAGGCGGATCTCCGAGGGGCCGTCCGCGAAGACGAACACCGGGTGGCCCGACTGCACGTAGATGGCGGTCTCGGCCTCGCCGTGGTGGTGGTCGCCGGAGTTGGTGTGGGGCGTGACGTGCGTTTCGCCCATCCAGACCTTCTGCGAGCCCACCGTCTTGCCCGAGATGGCCTCGAGCCGGCGCATCCCGGTGGTCTGGTTGGTGTCGCCGGTCAACGAGCCGCCGCGGATGTGGCGCAGCGGTTGGTGCCACTGGTCGGTCATCGGGCCTCCACAGCAAGTTCCATCACGACAAGACGAGCCGGCCCCACCCGCAGCACGCCGTCGTCCAGCGGGACGCAGCGCACGCCGCCGCGGCCGCGCAGGCCGCGGAAGGCGCCGGGTGCCACGGCGACGTTCATCCAGGCGCACGGGTTCGCCGGGCGGCGGGCTTGAAACCGGACGGGACCGTCGCCGCTGTCGAGGCTGAACACGGCTCCCGGACGGGCGCGCGTGGCGGCGAGGTCGTCGACGCGGAAGCCGCGCAGCACGATGTTGCGGCGGGTCAGCAGCGGGTCCACCGGGCCGAACGGTCCGAGCGCCGCCACGTCGAACACCGTCACCGCGGCGTCGCGGTGCGCGGCGTGGTTGAAGTAGCGGTCGCCGACCAAGCCCAAGCCCGCGCGCACCTCCACGCACGAGCGCGACACCGGCCCGGGGTCGGGCCGCGGGCCGTCGGCCGGGCGCCCCTCGAACGCGTGCACCGGCGAGGTCAGCAGCGAAACGATCTCCACCGGCGTGCTTTCCACACCTCGACCCTACCCGCGCCAGGATCACACGCCCTCCGAGCGCATCAGGGAAAAGGACAACCGGGATCAAACGGTGGTAGCGTCTTCCGCCACCAAACACGGGGGAGACTGCCGTGAACTGGTACGACCGCGTTTTCGTCGACACCGGCCGCACCGCCGCGATGTGGGCGGTGGTCGGGTTCCTCGTCACGTTCGTCGTCGTCCGCGGCATCACGCGCCGGATCCGCGCGAAACACCGCAAGCCGAAGGCGAAACGCGGGATGCTCGGCGACATCCACATCGGCGGCGTCCACGTGCACCACCAGGTGTGGGGCATCCTGCTCGTGCTGGTCGTCGGCGCGCTCGAGTTCCGGTTCTCACCCGACGCGCCGTGGCGTGAGGTCCTGGCCGCGCTGTTCGGGGTGGGCGCCGCCCTCGTGCTCGACGAGTTCGCGCTCTGGTTCTACCTAGACGACGTCTACTGGGCCGAAAACGGCCGCAAGTCGATCGACGCCGTGCTCATCGGCGGTTCGCTGGGCGTCCTGTTGCTGCTCGAAGCGTCGCCGATCGGCGAGACGCGCGGGGAGTCGGCGATGTGGTCGTACCTGCTGGGCATCGCCGTGCACCTGGTCACGGCACTGATCTGCCTGGTCAAGGGCAAGCTCGCCACGGGTGTGCTGGGCGTCGTCGTGCCGCTGATCGCGCTGGTCGGCGCGCTGCGGCTGGCGAAACCCGACTCGGCGTGGGCCCGGCGCCGCTACACCGGGCGCAAGCTCGACCGGTCGCGCCGGCGGTTCGGCGCCCGCTACACCGCGCGCCACAACCGCCTGCTGGACCTCTTCGGCGGAACACCGACCCCGGACCTGGAGGAGAAACCCGTCAGCGGGAACGCGGAATCCGGCCGTCCGCACTGAGCATCCGCTGCAGCCGCGCGCGAGCCATGCGGTGCAGCATCTCGCCGAGCTCCTCCGTCGCGATGCGGCCTTCGAGGTCCCGCCGCGTCGCGCGCACCACGTCCGCCACCGTCGTGGCGGGCACTCGTCCCGAAAACTCGCCGGTCAACCAGACGCCGACCTCTTCGACTGCGTCGTGGCACTGAACGGTCATCGTTTTGCCTCGCTTCTGCTCGTGGGCTGGCCCCGACGTGGATCCGACGACCGGCCCGGCGAGCCATGACGGCAAAACACGAGAAGTTCTTCGGAACAAGAAAAACCGGTGGGGAGCAAGGAAAACGCTCCCCACCGGCCGTGTCAGGCAGACGGAAAATCACCGACTCAGAGCGACCACGACTGGTTCGCGGCTCCCGTGCAGCTCCAGATCTGCAGCTGCGTGCCGTCGGCCGAGCTGGGCCCGGTCGCGTCGAGGCACTTGCCGGAGCCGGTGTTCACGAGCTGGTTGCCCGAATGCGTCCACTGCTGCGCGGCGGTGCCGTTGCAGTCGTAGAGCTGCACCTTCGCGCCGTTGGTGGTGCCGGCCGAGGCGACGTCCATGCACTTGCCCAGCGCCTGCAGCGTGCCGCCGGTGGAGGTCCACTGCTGCGCGTTGGTGCCGTTGCAGGTGTAGAGGTCGACCTTGGTGCCGTTGGCGGAGTTGGCGCCCGCGACGTCCACGCACTTGCCGCCGTAGCCCGTGATCTGCTTGCCGCCGGTCGGCGGCGGAGTGGTGCCGCCACCGCCGGTGATGGCGTTGAAGATCCGCGAGTACGCGTACCCGGTCGCCCGGTCGTAGTCCTGGACCTCCCAGAACGACAGCTCCTGCACGCCGTTCTGCGCCGCGAACGTCTCCAGCTGCTGCGCGTCCGACTGGCTGAACTGCGCGCCGTCGTCGTTGCGGCCGGCGATCGGCGTGAGGCCCATCTTGGCGTAGGCCGCCGACGTCGAGATGCCGTACAGGCTCGCGAGCTGGCTCGCGGCCGCGCGCGCCGACGCGAGCGCGTCGCCCAGCACCGGCTGGCCGTCGTAGAAGTCCATCACCATCAGGTTCACGACGCTGACGTTGAGGCCCTTGTTCTTGGCGTCGCGCAGGATGTCCATCTGCGTGGAGCCGAGGCCGCTCGGGTCGACGGCGAGGGTGTAGTCCACCTGCACGCTCGGGTTCTGCTGCTGCAGCGCCGCGAGCGCGGAGTTGCGGCGCGCGTTCGCCGCGGTGTCCTTGATGGTGTCTTCTTCGATGTCGAAGTCCAGACGGGGCGTGCCGTAGGTGTTGACCACGTTGGCGTAGGCCGCCGTGAGGCTCGAGGTGTTCGTGCAGGTCTGCGCGATCTCACCGCCGGCGGCGCCGCCGAACGACGGGATCACGTTGCCGCCCGCCGCCTGCAGCGAGCTGATCTGCGACTTGAACGAGCCCACGCCCGTGCCGTTGGCCTCCCACAGCTGGTTGCAGCCGGAGGAGGGCGTGAGGAACGCCAGGGTGTAGAACTTCGTGCCGGTCGCGTTCATGTCGGCGGCCATCTGACCGATGTCGCCGTCGCTGACCTGCAGGTACGGGGCCGAGTAGTGGGCGGGGAAAGCCGCGCCGGCCGCCGGGGCGGCCTCGCTCACGGCCGGACTGACGGTGGCCATGGCGACGCCGGCCAGCACGGGCAGAGCCGCGGCAACAAGCGTTCTGAGTTTCGAAATGCGCATTCCGTGAACTCCAGGGGGACGGGGAGGGAGAATTGCGCGCACGATTACCCGCGTCCGGCCGAATTCTGCGAAAACGGCAGGACCGAGCACGGGCGGGCAATTCCGGAGAAACGGTGGGGGACCGAATTGCCAACCACTTCGTGCGTGTTGTGAAGAAAGTTATACCGGTCGTCCCAGCCCTTGGCAACGGGTTGCGAAGCGATCACAGCAGGTCATGGCCGCATCCTGTCCGACAGGTTCAGACCAGACCGGGCCAGTGGTGCGCCCGGTGTCCACAAGGGTGAACACCGGGCGTCCTGTTTGTCGCATTGGTCTCTTTGGTTGTTCCGGTGAATGAGGCTTTGCGCTTTCCGGGTGAAACGCATTCCCGCCGGGTCAATTCAGTGCAGCGCGCCGCGCGCGATCACTTCCGAGTACCACTGCGCGCTGCGCTTCGGCGTCCGCCGCTGCGTCGCGTAATCCACGTGCACCAGCCCGAAGCGCTTGGCGTACCCCTCGGCCCACTCGAAGTTGTCCAGCAGGGACCAGTAGAAGTAGCCGCGCAGGTCCACGCCCTGGGCCAGCGCGTCGTGCGCCGCGCGCAGGTGCGCGTCGAGGAACGCGACGCGATCGGTGTCGGCGATCTCGCCGTTGTGCAGCTCGTCGGGGTAGGAGGCGCCGTTCTCCGTCACGTACAGCGGCACCGGCCGGTAGTCGCGGTGCACCTGCAGCAGCGACGCGGTGAGCCCGGCCGGTTGCACCTCCCAGCCCGAGTCCGTGAGCGGCGCCGCCGGGTCGGGGACGAAGTGCACGTCGGCCGCACCGAGCCATTCCGAGCCGGCCGGTGAGCTGCCGGGCCGAGGAGCGCCGGCGATGCGGTAGCCGCGGTAGTAGTTCACGCCGAGCCAGTCGACCGGCGCGGCGATCACGGCCTCGTCGCCCTCGCGCACCACGTCGGCGAACCCGAACGGCGCGAGGTCCGCCACCACGTCGGCCGGATAGCCCCCGCGCAGCACGGGGTCGAGGAACAGCCGGTTCTGCTGCCCGTCGATCCGCCGCGCCGCTTCAGCGTCTTCGGGTGCGGCCGAGTCCGCCGTGACCGGGTACAGGTTGAGCGTGATCCCGGCCGGCACGCGCGGGGCATCGCGGCGCAGCACGTCCATCGCGAGCCCGTGGCCGAGCAGCAGGTGGTGGGTCGCGGCGGCCGCGGCAGTGGCCGAAACCCGGCCCGGCGCGTGAATGCCCTTCGCGTACCCGAGCATCGCCGCGCACCACGGTTCGTTGAGCGTGGACCAGCTCGCCACCCGGTCGCCGAGCACGCTCACGATCGTCTCCGCGTACTCGGCGAAGCGGTACGCCGTGTCGCGGGAGGTCCAGCCGCCGAGGTCTTCCAGCCGTTGCGGCAGATCCCAGTGGTACAGCGTCGCCCACGGCTCGATCCCCGCCGCCAGCAGCGAGTCGACCAGCCGGTCGTAGAAGGCGATCCCCCGCACGTTCGGCACGCCGCCGGGCCGGATCCGGGGCCACGCCAGGGAGAACCGGTACGCGCCGAGGCCCAGCGAGCGCATCAGCTCCACGTCCTCGCCGGCGCGCCGGTAGTGGTCGGCCGCCGGCTCGCCCGTGTCGCCGCCGCGGATCGCGCCGGGCCGGGTGGCGAAGGTGTCCCACACGGACGGCTCGCGCCCGTCCACAGTGGTCGAACCTTCGATCTGGAACGCCGCCGTGGCGGCGCCCCAGACGAACCCGGGCGGGAACGTGAGCCCGGTTCCGGTGGCCTGTGAATCGACGGACATGGTCACCCTTTCACGGCACCTTGCATGATCCCGGCCACGATCTGGCGGCCGAGCAGGAGGAAGACGATGAGGATCGGGATCGTCGCGAGCGTGGTGCCGGCGAGCACGAGCGAGTAGTCGACGTAGTAGCCGCTCTGCAGCTTCTCCAGTGCCACCTGCACGGTCGGGTTGCCCACGTCGAGCACCACGAGCGGCCACAGGAAGTCGTTCCAGGACATCATGAACGTGAACATCGCGAGGATCGCCGCCGCCGGGCGCACGGCCGGCAGGCACACGTTCCAGAAGATCCGGATCATGCTGCAGCCGTCCACGCGCGCGGCCTCGATCAGCTCGTACGGCACGGCGTCCACTGTGTACTGACGCATCCAGAAGACGCCGAACGCGGTCACCAGGTTCGGCACGATCACCGCCTGCAGCCCGCCGGCCCAGCCGAGCTTCGACATCGCGATGAACAGCGGGATGATGCCCAGCTGCGTCGGCACCGCGAGCGTCACCACGATGAACACGAACAGCGCGTTGCGGCCGCGGAAGCGCAGCTTGGCGAAGGCGAACCCGGCCAGCGACGAGAACAGCACCGTGGTGAGCGTGACCGTGCCCGACACGATCACGCTGTTGGCCAGTGCCTTCCAGAACGGCACGGTGTCGAACACCCGCGCCGCGTTGGCGAAGAAGTTCCCGCCCGGCAGCAGCGGCGGCACGCGTTCGGTGAGCATGCCGTTGCCGCGGCTGGCGACGAGGAACGACCAGTAGAACGGGAACAGCGAGCCGAGCACGAACACGGCCAGCACCCAGTAGGTGGCCTTGCGCGGTTTGCCCAGCCGGCTCACCCGGGTGGTCAGCGTGGTCATCCCTTCCGCCCTGCCTTTCTCGGAGTGCGGGCGATCCGGCCGGTGAGCAGGTAGTTCAGCCCGGCGATGACGACGATGATGAGGAACAGCACCCACGCGATCGCCGACGCGTAACCGAGGTCGAAGTTCTCGAACGCCGTCTGGTACAGGTACAGCGTCACGGTCTGGAACTGGTGGGTCGAGCCGCCGTTGTTCGAGCCGGGCATGGCGTCGAACAGCTTGGGCTCGGTGAAGATCTGCAGCCCGCCGATCGTCGAGGTGATGGTGACGAAGATCAGCGTCGGCTTCAGCAGCGGCAGCGTCACGTGCCGGAACCGCCGCACGGTGCCCGCGCCGTCGATCAGCGCCGCCTCGTGCAGCTCCTTGGGGATGGCCTGCATCGCGGCCAGCACGATCAGCGCGTTGTAGCCGGTCCAGCGCCAGTTGACCATGATGGCGATGGCCACGTGGCTCGCGAACCGGTTGGCCTGCCAGTCCACAGGGGACAGACCGATCGTCTGCAGGAGACCGTTGACGAGGCCGTACTTGGGGCCGAACAGGTTCGCGAAGATGATCCCGAGCGCCACCAGGCTCGCCGCGTACGGCAGCAGGATCCCGACGCGCCAGCCGGTCGCGCCGCGCACCCGTGTCGAGAGCAACGCGGCCAGGAGCACGGCGATGATCAGCTGCGGCACGCTGGAGAGCAGGAAGATGCTCACCGTGTTCTCCAACGAGTGCCAGAACTGGGCGTCGGCGAAGAGCTCCTTGAAGTTGTCGAGGCCGATGAAATCGGGGTTGTCGTCGCCGGCGTCCCAGTGGAACAGCGACACGTACGCGGTGTAGAGCAGGGGGAACAGCCCCACGATGCCGAAGACGATGAAGAACGGCGCCACGTAAAGGTAAGGCGACGCCTTCACGTCCCAGCGGGACAGCCGGTCGCGCAGCCCCGGCCGGGGTGCGGGACGCCGCACCCCGGCCTGCGAGCCCTCGCGCGTGACGGTGGTCGTCACCGCGCGAGCTTCTTCGCGCCGTCCACGAGCTGCTGCCAGCCGTCGGCCGGCGACTTGCCCTGTTCCACGGCCTGTAGCGCGGGCGCCGTCACGTTCTCCTGGATCTGGCCGTCGTTCGGGCCCTTGTACTGCGCCTGCTTGACCTTCTTGGCCTGCGCCACGAACAGCTCGCCGATCTTCGCGCCGCCGAAGTAGGCGTCGGTCTGGTTCAGCAGCTCGGGGCTCTCCAGTGCCTTGACCTGGCTCGGGAAGGTGCCCTTCGCCTGGAACGCCTTGAGCTGCTGCTCCGGGGCCGTCAGCCACGCGGCCAGCGCCGCGGCCTCACGCGGGTGCTTGCTCTGCGTCGGCACGGTCAGGTACGAACCGCCCCAGTTGCCGCCGCCACCGGGGAACGCGTCGGTGACCGCCCACTTGCCCGCGTTCTCCGGCCCGGCCTGCTCCTTGACCACGCCGAGCATCCACGCGGGACAGACCTTCGTCGCGAACGCGCTCTGCCGGAAACCCGAGTTCCACTCGTTGCTGAACGCGGTGAGCTTGGCCGACTCGCCCTTGCCGACGGCGTCGGTCACCTTCGCCCACGCGTCCTTGATGCCCTGGTTGGACTCGACGGTGAGCTTGTCGCTCTTGTCGAGGTAGCCGACGGGCAGCTGGTTGACCATGGCGTTGAAGTTCTGCGCGGCCGAGTCGAACCACGCCTTGCCGGTCTTCTGCGCGTACTGCGCGCCGGCCGCGAAGTAGCTGTCCCAGCTGGCGAACATGGCCTTCACCGACGCGTCGTCCGTCGGCAGCCCGGCCTGCTGGAGCAGGTCCTTGCGGTAGCACATCGCGTCGGGCCCGATGTCCGTGCCGTAGCCGATGAGCTTGCCGTTCTTGTCCTTGCCGGCTTCGTACTTCCACGACAGCCAGCGGTCCGGGCTCGCGTCGGCCGGGCCGATCTGGGTGAGGTCGTAGAACTTCGACGACTTGCTGAGAATGTCGGAGAGGTGGCCCTCCTCGACGGCCTGCACGTCGGCGAGACCGGAGCCCGCCGCGAGCTTGGTCATCATGTCCTGCGCGTACGGGCCGCCCTGGCCCGTCTTGCGGTGAGTGATCTTGATGTTCGGGTGCAGCCGCTCGTACTCCGGGATCAGCGCTTCGTAGCCGAACTCCGTGAACGTGGCCAGCGTGAGCTCGATGTGCTCGTTGGGCCCGGCCGCCGCCGGGATGTCGCCGCTGCTGTCGCCACCGCCGCCACCGCACGCCGCCACGGCGAGCGCCGTCATCGTGATGCCCAGCGCCGTCGCCAGGCCCTTCCGGAACGTTGTCACCGTCGTCAACCCCTTGAAGGTTCAGTTTCTGGGAGCGCTCCCAGACGGTTGACGAGTCTGGGTCGGCTGGAGTTCCATGTCAAGGGTGGTTATCGGAGCGTGCCCTTCCGGGAGCGCTCCCTGAATCGTGCAGCTAAGCTGTCCGACGATCACGAGTGGAGGGGTGGTGCAGTGGCGCCTCGGTCCGAGGACGAGCGCCCGACGCTGGAAGACGTCGCGGCGTTCGCCGGTGTGTCGCGCTCCACCGCTTCGCGGGCGTTGAACGACGACACCTACGTCAGCGCGCGGTCACGAGAGAAGGTCTTGGCCGCGGCCCGCGATCTCGGTTACTCGCCGAACCAGGCCGCGCGGTCGCTGGTCACGCGGCGAACGGGTGCGATCGCCGTGGTGCTGTCGGAGCCCGAGGCGCGGCTGCTCGACGACCCGTACCGCACGGCCGTGATGCGCGCGGGCTACCGCGAGCTGGCCGACGTCGGCTGCCAGATGGTCCTGATCTTCAGCGACACGCGCGAAGACCTCACGCGCACGGTGCGTTTCCTCGAAGGCGGGCACGTCGACGGGGTGCTCGTGTTCGCGCCGCACCGCGCCGATCCGCTGCCCCGGGCGTTGCGGCTGCTGCGCGTGCCCGTCGTTTTCGGTGGCCAGGCCGCCGACCTGCGCCGCGGTGTGCACGTGGTCGACTTCGACAACGAAGGCGGCGCGCGGCTCGCCGTGCAGCACCTCGTGTCGGCCGGGCGCCGCCGCATCGCGACCATCGCCGGGCCGCAGGACCAGGGCGCGCCCATCGACCGGCTCGCGGGCTGGCGCAAAACCCTCGTCGACGCCGGCCTCGACCCGGCCGACCTCGCGGAGGAAGCCGACTTCACCCTCGCCGGCGGCGCCCGCGCGATGGCCGCCCTGCTCGACCGCGTCCCCGACCTCGACGCCGTGTTCGTGGCCAGCGACATGATGGCCGTCGGTGCCCTGCGCACCCTTTCGTCGGCCGGACGAGCCATCCCGGACGACGTCGCCGTGGTCAGCTTCGACGACAACGCCACGCTGGCGCCCGAGATGACGCCGCCGCTGACGTCCGTGCACCAGGATCCGCGCGAACAGGTGCACGCGATGGTGCAGACGCTGATGAATCTGCTCGACGGGCAGGAACCCAAGCCGCGTCGGCAGATCCTGCCGGTGTCGCTCACCGTCCGCGAGTCGAGCTGAGGTCCGTCAGGGGAACAGTCGGCGGAGCCGAGCCAGGCGCCAGAGTCGGTTCGGGGGCGGCCGACGCCGGAGTCTCCGCGACCCCGGCCACGACGACCGCCGCCAGGACCAGCGGCCACCCCGAGCGGCCACCTCCGGCGGCGACCGGCCAGGCTCTTTCCGGTGCTCACGCCGGGTAATGCGCGTTGACGGTCGGGGGATTCCACCGACTTTCGGTGACCTGGGTCACGTCCGCGGCCGTGGCAGCACCAGGACGATCGGGACCCCTCCCGGCGGTCCCGGCCTAACTTCTGCGCCATGGGTGCGAACGAGAGCCGCGGGCGGGCCGCGGCCGGGCGGTTGCGGGCGATCGCGACGCCGCAGTTGTACCGGCGCAACCCGTTCCGGGTCACGGGACTCAACGCGACGGTGTCCCGGCGGGCCGTGCGCGAGCAGCGGCTGCGGGTGCTCGGCGTGCTCGAAGTCGGCGGCGCGCGCCCGCCCGGGGTGCCCGCCGACGCGACGCCGGAGGAGATCCGCGCGGCGTTCGACGCGCTCGGCAACATCGAGCACCGGTTCGTCGACGAGCTGTTCTGGACCTGGGGCACGCCCGAGGACTGCGGGTGCCCGCCGCAGCTGCACCACAAGCACGACCTCGCCGTCGCGGCCCACTCGGCCGCGCTCGAGGCCGAGACCGAGCACACCGAGGACCACCCGGCGCCGCTGTGGGACGAGGCCGCGCGCAGCTGGGCCGTCACGCTCAGCAGCGAGGCGTTCTGGAGTCACCTCACCCACCGCGTGGAGAGCCTGGGCGATCCGCGGCTCGACGAGTCCACTGTGGACGGTGTACGCAGCGCCCTTCCCGGCGCGCTCGTCGCCCCGCTCGTGGTCCTCACGGCCGAGTCGAGCGAGCCGCACCGGCTCGTGCGGTACCTGCCGCTCTTCGGCGGCGACAAGCACACCGTGGCCGACGCCCGCAGCGAAGCCGCCGAACCCACGTACGCGCGGCTGGAGAGCCTGCTGAAGGAGCTGCGCAAGCTCCTCGACGAGGGCAAGGCGCGCACTGCGGCCGAACGCGCGCTCGCGGAGCTCCCCGCGTCCCTCGACCGGCTCGAAGACCTGGTGCCGCGCAAGGACTTCCGCCGTACGGCGAGTGTCACCGAACTCGCGGCGGTCTCGCTGAACAACATCGGCGTCGCGCTCGCCGATTCCGTCGGAGCACCCCACGGGCTGGTGAAGGACGTCTTCGCCCTGGCGACGCGATACACCACGGACCAGGACACGCTCGCCACCGTCAAGCGCAACCAGCAGGGCGCGCTCGGCGCCGGCCGGGGCAACGCCCCCGTCGACATCGGGCAGCTCTGGAACACCGTGACCGGCCACATCAAGCGCGGCCGGTACAGCGACGCGACCCGCGTGCTGACCACGATCATCGAGATCGCGCCCCGCTCCGAAGATCGGGAACAGGCGCGCCGGATGATCGTCCAAATGCGACAGCTGGAGGACGGCGGACCACCACGGCGCCACGTCTCCGCGCCTCGGGTGTTCCTGGCGCTGCTGCACGTGGCCTTCGGTGTCACCCTGCTCGCCACGCTGCTGACCTCGCCGTTGCTGCCGGTGTTCCTCATCGGCGTGCCCGGCCTGGTCGGGGCGCTCGGCCTGGCTACCGACGCATCCGTCGCCCGCGGGCGGCTGCCCGCCCTGCTCGTGACCGATGCCGTGGCCGGGCTCGTGCTGTGGCTGGTGGATTCGACCGGCACGCCGATCCCCGCGTGGATCACCGTGGTGACCGCGGTGCTGCTGCTCGTGGTGGGGACCGTACGCATGCGCACGGAGAGGACAAGGGCGTGACGAACACCGAAGACCGGCGCCAGCGCCGGCACCACCGGGAGTTCCGCATCGAAGAACCGTTGTGGGGAGCGGAAGAACGAGCGCGGCTGCGGGAGCTCGCCGCCCAGGTCTCGGCCCTGCTCGCGGTCGCGGAAGGGCCCACGAAGAGCTCACCCGGAGAACCGGCGGGGCCCCGGCTGTCCGAATCGGACCTGGCTGTTGCGGCGACGGCGTTGTGGCGGGCCCGCAAGAAGCTCACCGGCGCGCAGGACCGGGTGGCGAAACAGGCCGGGCGGTACCTGTCGGCGAGCCAGGACGCGCTCGACGCGGCAGGGGTGCTGATCCAAGACCACGACGGGGACCCGTTCGACTCCGGGCTCGCGCTGGAACCGCTGGTGTTCCAGGACGAACCGGGCCTCACGTCGGAGCGCGTGGTGGAGACGGTGCGGCCTTCGGTCTACCTGGCGGGGCGGCGGATCCAGATGGGGCAGGTCATCGTGGGGTGCCCGGTCGCCCCCGGCACGACGGCGGAGGAAGCTGATGCGGGACACCATTGATTTCGGCATCGACCTCGGCACGACGAACAGCGCGCTCGCCGTGCTGGACGGCGGCCAGGTCTCGGTGGTCAAGAACAACGTGCAGGGCGACTACACGCCCTCGGCCGTGTGGATGCCCAAGCCCGGCCTGATCCAGGTCGGTGCGGCGGCGAAGAGCCGCCGGGAACGCGACTCGGACAACGTCCAGGTCGAGTTCAAGCAGGCGATGGGCTTCGCCGACGCCCGGCGCACCTTCGCGCGCGCCGGGGTGTCGATGACGCCGGTCGAGCTGTCGGCCGAGGTGCTCAAGTCGCTGCGCGGCGACGCCGCCCGCCGCTTCGGCGAACCGCCGGCGGCCGCGGTGATCACCGTGCCCGCGGCCTTCGCGCTCAACCAGACCGAAGCGACGAGTGAGGCGGCGAAGCTCGCCGGCTTCACGGCGCCGTGCCCGCTGGTGCAGGAGCCGACGGCGGCCGCGTTCGCCTACGGCTTCCAGAACGAGACCCGTGGTGCCCACTGGATGGTGTTCGACTTCGGCGGCGGCACGTTCGACTCGGCCGTGGTCAGCACGGTCGACGGCGAGCTGTCGGTGCTCCACCACGCGGGCGACCTCGGGCTCGGCGGCAAGAACATCGACGCCGCCATCGTGAGCAGCCTGCTCGCTCCGGCTGCCGCGAAGGCCTTCGGGCTGACCGGCTTCACCGTCGAGAACCCGCGCTGGATCAACAACTTCGCGATCCTCCGCGCGGCCGCGGAGTCGGCCAAGATCGCGTTGTCGTCGACCGACGAGGCGCAGATCATGACGGAGCTGGACCGCGGCGACGGGGTGTTCGACACGTTCGAGCACACCCTGCGGCGGGAGGACGTCGACCGGCTCGCGTCGCCGTTCTACCTGCGCGCGGTGCACCTGTGCCGCGAAGCGCTGGCGCAGGCGAACCTGCGGCCGTCGGACATCGACCGGCTGTTGCTCGTGGGTGGCCCGACGTTGGCGCCCGGCCTGCGCGAGCTGCTCGCCGATCCGGCCGACGGCCTCGGCATCGAGCTCGACCACAGCCAGGACCCGAGCACGGTCGTGGCTCGCGGGGCCGCGATCTACGCCGGCACGGTGGCGTTGCCGCGCGCCAAGGTCGTGCCGAAGCGCGGTGAGTTCTCCGCGACCTTGTCGTACCCGAAGACCACGAGCCTGCTGTCCGTCCCGGTCTCCGGCCGGTTCGAGACGCCGGGTGGCGCCGACTGGAGCAGCTTCCGCGTGGTCCTGAGCGATTCGCACCGGCAGCCGCAGTACCGCAGCGCGGAGGTCGCGCTGTCCCCGGACGGCACGTTCACCCTCGACGTGCTGCTCAAGGAGCTGGTCTCCAACCGGTTCGAGGTCGAGCTGATCGAGTCCACGGGCGCGCGGGTGCCGGTGAACCCGCCGGGGTTCACGGTCACCCACTGGACGAACGAGATGCAGGGCCAGACCGTGGTCAACAGCGTCGGCCTGACCGAGGCCGACGGCACGTTCACCCCGATGCTGATGAAGAACCGCCCGCTGCCGGCGCAGATCACGCAGCGGTTCTACACCACCGCCGGCGTGCACCGCGCCGACACGGCCTCGGTCATCCGCATCCCCATCGCCGAAGGGGAGTTCCGTCGCGGAGAGCGCAACAAGCAGGTCGGGCTGATCGAGATCAAGGCCCAGGACGTCCGCCGCGACCTGCCGCGCGGCAGTGAGATCGAGATGACCTTCAAGATGGACGAGTCGCGCCTGGTCGAGGTCACCGCCTTCGTTCCGTTGCTCGACTCGGAGTTCGAGGCCGTTGTCGAACTGGGCAAAACCACGGTCCCCGAGGCGCCGGCACTGCGCCGTCAGCTCAACGAGCTCGAAGCCCGCCACGAGCAGTTGCGCTCCGAGGCCGAGAACGCACGGTCGGACCGCGCCCGCGGCCTGCTGATGCGGCTCGACGAGCGGGGCACGGTCGCGGCGGTCCGCGAGGAGGTCACGTCGAGCGCGACCGACGAGGGCGCGGCGGTCGCGGCCGAGCAGCGGATGCGGGAAGTCCAGGCGGAGCTCGACGACATCGAGGAAGAACTGCGCATCCCCGACGTGATGGCCCGGCTGCGCGACCAGATCGAGCACTGCAGGGAGCTCGTCGACCGCGTTGGCTCCGACGAGGACCGCACCGAGCTGGCGGAAATCGAACGCCGCTACGAGACCGCGCGCGACAGCCGCGACGCCGCGGCCGCCGAACGGGTCTCCGACCGCGCCACGGACCTCCAGGTGCTGCTGCTGCGCCGCGACGGCTCGCTCGACGAGGAGATCTTCCGCGCCCTGTGCGCGGCACAGGACCGGATGACCGATCCGGCCCGTGCCCGAGAGCTCATCCGCGAAGGCGAGCACGCCCTCGCCACGCGCAACTGGCCCGCCCTGACGGACGTGAACCGCCGGCTGCGAGCGCTGCTGCCGCCCGACCCCCGGGGTGAGCCCGGGCCCGGCATCCTGCGTCAGGAGCGTTCGTGATGACCGTGTTCAGCGGGCTTTCCGAGGAGCTGACGCTCGCGGAGGCGGCCGACCTGGCCCGCCTCGGCGACTACGCGGCCGCCGCGGATCTGTTGCAGCGCGAAGCCACCGACGACGTGACGCGGCTGGACCTGCTGGCCCGCGTCCACGCGCAGGCCGGTGATCTGGAGCAGGCCGACGCGGCGTGGGCCCGGGTGCTGGAGCTGGCGCCGGAGTCGGCGTCCGCGCTGGCCGGACGGCGGCTGATCGCGAAGATCCGGTCGGGGCGGCTGCGCAAGCGCCCGATCGGCCGGCGGCTCGCGGCCGCCGGTGCGGCGGTGGTGGTCGTGGCCGGGGTGGCGGTGATCGTGGCGACGCTGCCGTGGTCCGCTCCGGAGCCGGCGCCGACGGCCGCACCCGTCGCGACGACCAGCCCCGCTGTGCAGGCCGAGCTGGACCGGTTGCACGCGTCGCAATCGCAGGCGGCCGAGGCGGAGCAGAGCCGGCAGCAGAAGCTCACCGCGCTGGCGGCGCACCTCGGCGGCGACGGCGTGCAGGTCACCACCGGCTCGGCCGTCACCATCACCTTCGACGAAGGGCTCTTCGGCCCCAACGCGATCAGCCCCAGCGCCGACGGCCGGCGTGCGCTGGAACGCTGGGGCGCCGTCCTCAAGGGACAGGACGTGCGAGTCACGGTGATCGGCCACGGTGTCGCCGTGCCGGGTGGCCCGGCGACCGGCGGCTCGTCGACCGCGCTGGCCCGCGCGGCTTCGGCGGCGCGCGTGCTGGCGACGGCGAGCGGCCTGCCGCTCACGACGTTCGCGATCACCAGCGCCGACCAGGCCACGCCCGTGCACGGGGGCACGGACGCGGCCGCGAACCGCACGGTGACGCTGGAGGTGGCGCCGCGCTAGGTCTCAGGCGCCGATCGCGTCGAGCTCGGCCACAACGTCGGCCGGCAGCTCGAGCGCGGCGGCCGCGACGTTCTCCCGCAGGTGCCCCATCGACGACGTGCCCGGGATCACGGCGATCGCGGGCGAGCGCTGCAGCAGCCACGCCAGCGCGACCTGCATCGGCTTCGCGCCGAGCCGCGCGGCGCACGCGTCGAGCGCCGAGGACTGCAGCGGGCTGAACCCGCCCAGCGGGAAGTACGGGACGAACGCGATGCCGAGCGCGGCGCACTTGTCCACGAGGTCGTCGTTCTCGCGGTGCGCGAGGTTGTAGGCGTTCTGCACGCACACCACCGGCGCGATCTCGCGCGCGACGTCGAGCTGCGCGCCCGTCACGTGGCTCACGCCGAGGTGGCGGATCAGACCCTGTTCCCGCAGCTCGGCCAGCACTGAAAACGGTTCCACGATCGACACGTCCACGGGGTAGCCGCCCGTTTCGTCGCCCAGGCGCAGGTTCACCACGTCGAGCGCCTCGACGGCCAGGTTGCGCAGGTTGTCGTGGACGGCGGAGATCAGCTCGTCGCGCGTGAGCGCGGGCGGCCAGCCGCGGTCGGCGCTGCGGCGCGCGCCCACCTTGGTCACCAGCACCAGCTCGTCCGGGTAGGGCGCGAGGTTGGTCCGGATCAGCTCGTTGACGGTGTGCGGGCCGTAGTAGTCCGACGTGTCGATGTGCGTGATGCCCAGCGCGAGCGTCTCGCGCAGCACCGCCGACGCCTCGGCGAGGTCCTGCGGCGGCCCCCAGACCCCGGGACCGGCCAGGCGCATCGCGCCGAAGCCCATCCGGTTCACGGTCAGCTCGCCGAGCTGCAGGGTGCCGGCCGCCGTGGCGTCCGTCGTCATGTGGTGCTCCTCCCGGGACGGTGATCCGGCCGTCAGCCTAGTCCGGAGTGGACTGCGATCAGGTGCACGCGTGCTTCGACTTCAGCACCCGCTTCACCGACGCGGCCACGCGGCCCGCGGGCAGCTCGCCGCTCGACACCGCCTTCACGAGCCGGTCGAGCACCGCGCCGACGTCGCCGTTGCCCGAGGAGAACAACGCCTCGTCGGCGCCCGCCTGCAACGCCTTCAGCACGGCGTCGGGCAGCGGGTACTGGTCGGTGATCGCCTTCATGCCGCCGAGGTCGTCGGTGATGATCGGGCCGGTGAAGTGGTAGTCGCCGCGCAGCAGCTGATATGCGGCGGGGGAGATGGACGCGGGCACACCGTTCGTGAGCCCCGGCACGTCGAGGTGCCCGACCATCACTTCGACGGCGCCGTAGTCGGCGATGTTCTCGTACGGCTTGAGGTCCACCTTGCGCAGCTGGTCGAGCGGCGGTGTGGTGACCGTGCCCTTGTGCGAGTCGCCGGATCCGTGGCCGTGGCCGGGGAAGTGCTTGAGCACCGGTGTCACACCGCCCTGGCGCAGGCCTTCGGCGAACGCCATCGCGTACTGCCGGACCTTGGCGGGATCCGAGCTGTACGAACGGTCTCCGATCACCGCGTCGTCCGGTTCGTCGCTCACGTCGGCGTCGGGCGCGTAGTCGACGGTGATCCCGCGCGCGTGCAGCTGCTTGCCCCGCTGCACGCCCAGCGCGCGGACTTCGGCGGGCGTCTTCGTGGCGGCCAGCTCGCGCGCGCTCGGCATCGAGCCGTCGAGGTCGTCGATGCGCTGCACGCGCCCGCCCTCTTCGTCGACCGAAACGGACACGGGGATCTTCGCGGCCTGCTGCACGGCGTCGAGCGCGTGGTTCTGCAACAGCGTGGTTTTATTGCCTCCCACGAAGAACCCGCCGATCTGCTGCTGCTGGACAAGTTTTGTCACCGCCGCGGGATTCGCGGCGTCGACCCCCGGGACCACCAGCTGAGCCACCCGCGCGCGCACGTCGAGTGAAGAGATCAGCGAGTCGCATGAAGACGGTGAAGCCGGCCGTGAAGACGGCGGCTGTGCCGGCTCCGACGACACCGTCGGGGCGGCGCTCGTGCTCGGCTGAGCACCCGGTTCGGCCAGCGCGGTACCGGAAACCGTGTGGGTGGAAGCACATCCGGCGAGGGTGCCGGCGACCAGCACGGCGCCGCCGATCGCCGCAGGTAGCCGCTTCCGTACGGGCATCTTCATGAATTCCTTACATGTTCGGTCCCGGTGTACTCGCGACGCTGGTGGAACCCCTGGTGGGAGCCCAACTTCACGTCGTGAAGAATGACTTCATCGCGGCTAGAGAATTCGTGAAGCCGCTGTCTCCAGACTGGCAGACACGGGATGAGTGTTTCTTCAGGGAGGTAGCAGCGATGGATCAGGTCAGGGTGGCGGCGTGGGCTTCGGATCCCATCGCGCTCGCGGGGCTCATCGACCACCTGCGGGCGCGGCCCGAGGTGCAGGTGCTGCCCGGCCCGCGGCGCGGGGAAGCGGCGGTGCTCGTGTTCGCCGCCGGCCGCGTGACGCCGGAGCTCAAGGCCGCCCTGCGCGCGGCCGCCTCGGAGACGCCGGCCGCGATCGTCCTCGTCGCCGGGTACGTCGACGCCGAAGAGCTGCCGGAACTGGCCGCCTGCCACGTCGTGGCCGTGCTGCCGCGCGAGGCCATCGCGGGCGACCGGCTCGTGCGCAGCATCACCGCCGCCGCGTCGGGCAAGGAGACCTCGCTGCGCGACCTGCTGGGCCAGGCCGAGAGCCTGCAGCACACCGCCGGGGGTGCCGCGCTGTCGCCGCGCGAGGTCGACGTGCTGCGGCTGATGGCCGAGGGCTGGGACACCGCGGAGATCGCCGGGAAGCTCTGCTACTCGGAACGGACCGTGAAGAACGTCATCTACGGGATGACCAATAGGCTGAAGCTGCGCAACCGACCGCATGCCGTCGCCTACGCCCTGCGCGCAGGTGTTATCTGAGGGAAGCTCACCCCGTGCGAAAGCTGACCCGGCGCCCGGCCGTCGCCGTCCTGACGACCGCGCTCCTCCTGCTGGTGACCGCTTGCAGCGGCGGCTCGGCCGCCGAAGGCGGGAAGATCAAGCTGACCGTGGCCACCTTCGGTGAGTTCGGTTACGCCCCGCTCTTCGCCCAGTACGAGAAGGATCATCCGAACATCGAGATCCAGAGCCGGGTCACCGACTTCGACACGCACTTCAAGACGCTCGCCACGCAGCTCGCGGCGGGCCACGGCGCGGCCGACGTCGTCGCCATCGAGGAGCAGCAGATCCCCAAGTACTTCGGGGTGAAGGACAAGTTCGTGAACCTCGCGGACTACGGCGCCGACCAGCTGCAGAACCAGTGGGCGCCGTGGAAGTGGGCCCAGGGCACGAAGGACGGCGACGTGCTCGGCCTCGGCACCGACATGGGCAGCCTCGCCATGTGCTACCGCCGCGACCTCTTCCAGCAGGCCGGCCTGCCGACCGACCGCAAGGCCGTCGCGGCGCTCATGCCGACCTGGGAGGCGTACGCCCAGCTGTCGCAGCGCTTCACCGACAAGCTGCCGAAGGTGAAGTTCGCCGACTCGGCTGGAACCGTTTTCACGGCGATGCTGAACCAGTCGCCGGAGAACTACTTCTCATCCCGCGACGATTCCTACATCGCGGACAAGAACCCCGCCGTGCGCAACGCCTTCATGCTCGCCGGCACCCTCGCGCAGAAGGGCCAGACGGCCGGCGCGACCACGTACACGCAGGCCTGGAATGTCGCGATCAAGCAGGGCACCTTCGCCACGATCGCGTGCCCGGCCTGGATGCTCACGCAGATCAAGGAAGCCGGCGGCGACGGCAATACCGGTAAGTGGGACGTGACGACCGTCCCCGGCGCCAGCGGCAACCAGGGCGGCTCGTTCCTCTCGATCCCGAAGCAGAGCGAGCACCCGAAGGAAGCCTACGACCTCGCGAAGTGGCTCACGGCGCCCGAGCAGGAGAAGAAGCTCTTCCTCTCCGACGGCATCCTGCCGAGCGAGCCCAGCGTCTACAAGGACCCGCAGGTCGTGAACCACACCGACCCGTACTTCTCCGGCGCGCCGATCGGCCAGATCTACGCCGCGTCCGCCGACACCCTTCGTCCCAACTACCGCGGCCTGCACGACGCCGACGTCCGGCCGGAGTTCGGCCGGGCGCTCGGGCGGATCGAGGACGGGTCCGAAAAGGTCGACGCGGCCTGGGCGGACGCCGTGAAGCTCGGCCGCGAGGCCATCAAGTAAGGCCCCGCATGCGCGGCTCCCTGTCGGCGCGTTGGGACCGCAAGGTCTCGCCGTTCCTCTTCATCGCCCCGTTCTTCGCCGTGTTCGTGGTGTTCGGCGCGTTCCCGCTCGTCTACACCGCCTGGGTCTCCCTGCACGACTGGGACCTGCTCGCCGGTGACCGGGGCGGGTTCGGGCTCGCGAACTACGCCGAGCTGTTCACCGACGGCCGGTTCTACAACGCGCTGTTCAACACCACGAGCATCTTCCTGCTCGCCGCGATCCCCGAATTCTTCCTGGCGCTCGGGATCGCGGCGCTGCTGAACCGGCCGCTGCGCGGGGCGACGTGGTGGCGCACCGGCGTGCTGCTGCCCAACGTGGTGTCGGTCGTGGCCGTGGGGCTGGTGTTCGCGCAGCTCTACAGCCGCGACTACGGCGTGGTCAACGAGGTGCTCGGCTGGTTCGGGATCGACCCGATCTCGTTCCAGGCCCGCAAGTGGTCCTCGCACCTGGCCATCGCGACGATGGTGATGTGGCGCTGGACCGGCTACAACTCGCTGATCTACCTGGCCGCGATGCAGGCCGTGCCGCAGGACCTGTACGAGGCGGCGGCGCTCGACGGGGCTTCGCGCTGGCGGTCGTTCTGGTCGGTGACGGTGCCGGGTATCAGGCCGACCATCGCGTTCACGGCCGTGGCGGGGACGGTCAACGGGCTGCAGCTGTTCGCCGAGCCGCAGCTGTTCGACGCGACGGGCTCCAGCGGCACGGGCGGCAACGACCGGCAGTTCCAGACGCTCACGATGTACCTGTACGAAAAGGGGTTCGGCAAGTTCGACGCGGGTTACGCGTCGGCGCTGTCGTGGGTGATGTTCGTGTTCTGCGTGCTGTTCGCGTTCTTCAACTACCGGCTGGTCCGCCGGTTCGTGAGCGCGCCGTGATGCCGCGGCGGCGCGCGGGCGCGTGGGTGTACGTGGTGCTGGTCGGCGTGGTCGGCGCCTCGCTGTTCCCGCTGTACTGGTCGTTCGTGATCTCCACCCGGGACAACTCGGCGATCGGGGAGACCTCGCCGCTGCTGCTGCCGGGCGGGCACCTGTTCGAGAACATCCGGCGCGTGTTCGACACGGTCGACTTCTGGCTCGCGATCGGCAACTCGCTGATCGTTTCCGTGACGGTGATGGTGTCCAATGTGGTCCTCGCGAGCTTGGCCGGGTTCGCGTTCGCGCGACTGAGGTTTCCGGGCCGCAACAGTCTTTTCCTGTTCGTGGTCGGCTCGGCGATGGTGCCGGCGCAGCTCGGCGTGATCCCGCTGTACCTCGTGGTCGGCGACTTCGGCTGGTACGGGAAGCTGGAGGCGGTGATCGTGCCGGCGCTGGTGAGCGCGTTCAGCGTGTTCTGGATTCGTCAGGCGTGCGAGGGCGCGGTGGCCAGCGAGCTCGTGGACGCGGCCACTGTGGACGGAGCCTCGGTGGTGCGCACGTTCTGGCACGTGGCGGTGCCCGCGATCCGGCCGCAGGCCGCGGTGCTGGCGATGCTCACGTTCATGGCCACGTGGAACGACTACTTCTGGCCGCTGGTGGTGCTCGACCCCAACGAGACGCCGACCGTGCAGGTGGTGCTCTCGCAGCTGGCCAGCGGGTACTACACCGACTACGCGCTGATGCTCACGGGCGCGACCCTCGGCGTGCTGCCGGTGATCGCGCTGTTCCTGGTTCTGGGCCGCTACATCGTGCGGGGGATCCTGAAAGGTGCTGTCCATGGCTGAGCTCGAGTTCCCGTCCGGCTTCTGGTGGGGCGCGGCGACCGCGTCGTACCAGATCGAAGGCGGGGTGACCGAGGGCGGCCGCGGACCGTCCATCTGGGACACCTACAGCGGGACGCCGGGCAAGGTCCTCAACGGCGACACGGGTGCCGTCGCGTGCGACCACTACCACCGCTACGGCACGGACGCCGCGCTGCTGTCCGAGCTGGGCTTGCCGGTGTACCGGTTCTCCGTGGCGTGGCCGCGCGTGATGCCCGACGGCCGCACCCGCAACGCCGAGGGCCTCGCGTTCTACGACCGGCTCGTCGACGAGCTGCTCAGCCGCGACATCCTGCCGGTGCTCACGCTCTACCACTGGGACCTCCCGCAGGCCATCGAGGACGCCGGCGGCTGGCCCGCGCGGGACACGGCCTACCGGTTCGCCGACTACGCCGCCGTGGTCCACGACTACCTCGGCGACCGCGTGCCCCAGTGGACGACCATCAACGAGCCGTTCTGCGCCGCGTTCCTCGGCTACGGCAGCGGCGTCCACGCGCCGGGCATCCAGGATTACGACACCGCGCTGGTCGCCGCGCACCACCTGCTGCTGGGCCACGGCCTGGCGATGCGGGCGCTGACGGAACAGGCCCGCCCCGGCCAGGACTTCTCGCTGGCGCTGAACTTCGCGCCCGCACTGGCCGACGGGGACACGGATGCCCACCGCGAAGCCGTACGCAAGTTCGACGGCATCCACAACCGCTTCTTCCTCGACCCGGTGCTCGGCCGCGGCTACCCGGCCGACGTGATGGCCGACGTCGAACACCACGGCGGCCGGTTCGCCGCGTCCATTCAGGACGGTGACACCGACCTCATCGCCGCGGCCATCGACTGGCTCGGCGTGAACTACTACGCCCCCGCCCGCGTCGCGCCGCTGGCCGACCCGCTCGCGACCAGCAACTGCCCGCTGCCCGGTTTACGCGGAATGGACGTCCTGCCCGCCCGCGGCCCGCTGACGTCGTTCGGCTGGGAGCAGACGCCGTCGTCGCTCACGGATCTGCTGGTGTGGCTGAACTCCCACACCGGCGGCCTGCCCCTGGTCGTCGCCGAGAACGGTGCCTCCTTCGAGGACACCGTCGTCGACGGCCGCGTCCACGACCCCGCCCGCGTCGCCTACCTCGACACCCACATCCGCGCCGTCCACGACGCCCTCGCGCGCGGCGCCGACGTCCGCGGCTACCTGGCGTGGTCCCTCCTGGACAACTTCGAATGGGGCATGGGCTACACCCAGCGCTTCGGCGTCGTCCACGTCGACTTCGACACGCAGGTCCGCACCATCAAGGACTCGGGCCGCTTCCTGGGCGAGGTGGCGAAACTCAACCGCCTGCCTGACCCTGCCTGACCCGCCCCAATGAGGTTTTCTCAGTAGCGGCCGTGGTGTTCGTGGTGGGTGAGGACGAGTGCTGCTTGGACGATGGTGCCGATGCGTTTGGGGCAGAGG